>NZ_JAHLEC010000027.1 GCF_018861705.1 Clostridium psychrophilum
GTTTAATATGGAGGCGTTTATATGAAAATAATGATAATTACTTCTAGTCCTAATACTAATGGTTTAACCGCTAAATGTAGCGATGCAGCAAAGAGTGGGGTGGAAATGGTTTCTGATAATGCATCAATAATAAACCTTAACACATTAAATATTCCTTCTTGCCACGCTTGTGGAAATGGATGGGGTACATGTAAGGATAAACATAGTTGTCAAGTTAAAGATGATTTTCAAAATTTACATGCTAAAGTTGCAGATGCAGATGGTTACATAATTATTACACCAGTTTACTGGGGTGATATGAGCGAATCACTTAGAGCATTCACTGATAGGTTACGCCGATGCGAAGCCTCCAATGGAGAAAAGAGCAATTTATTTAATAAACCTTTTATATGTGTTGCTGCTCCTGGTGGAACTGGTAATGGTAGTATTTCTTGCCTTGCTTCACTTGAAAGGTTCGTAGATCAAGTTAAGGGTATAAAATATGATTTAATAGGAATAACCAGAAGAAACAGAGAATATAAATTAAATACCATAAAAGAAGCTGCCAAAAGTATGGCAGAAAGCTTAAAGTAATATATGAATTTTTAGGGCTTACATTTATAATGTGTAAGCCTTCTTATTTATAATTACAAACTCCATCTTCTTTGCCAATAGCACAATATATTCTCCTAAAATCCTATGTGCATACTTCATCTACACCTCTGCTAAATAATTTTGCATTACTAAAACCATATTCATACCTATTGCTATAATAAACACCCTACTATTAAAAAAGATATATTTCATTATTTACATTTATAATACAATTATCACTACTATAAATATACGCATTATAATCCCTTGGTGTTATAATAGTTATCTTAGAGAATAGAATATTCGCAAGCTAATGACCTATTAACTTGAAAATGACAAGGACCCTAATTCCTTGTACACTAGATATTAAAAGAAGGTATCAAAATGAATAATAAACTTACTAAAAAAGATATTGAGGAACTACAAAAAGAATTCGATTATCGTAAAGGCCCTTTAACAATGGAAATAGCGCACGAAAAAATGGTAGCTGCAGCTCATGGTGATCGAAGTGAAAATGCCGAATACAAGGCTGCTAAATCAAATATGTACGATAACTTTAGAAGAATGGGTTACTTAATAAAAATGATAAGAACTGCTGAAGTTATAGATGATGCTATAGGTATTACTAATGGTGCAAATATAGGTAAAAAACTATCTATAAGATTTGTTGGAAATGATGAAGTAGAAGAAATAGAACTTGTAACAACATTACAGGTAGATATAATGAATGGGAAATTTAGTATTGAATCTCCAATAGGGAAAGTATTGTTTGGTAAAAAAATTGGTGATATAGTAGAAGTTACCTCTCCTGATGGAAATTATAAAATAGAATTAATAAATATATCTAAAAAATGATTACCACTATAGATACGTAATTATATAAATATAATAGAGTCAAGAGATCATCTTTAGAATAGTATATTAAGTAAGTAATTTTATCTTACTATCATACAAATATTTCGGGAGATGATTTCTTTTGAGTTCTACAATTATTTTATTGCTAATTCTTGCTGCTTCAATATTTGGCAAAGCTAATTCTGTTGCTATTGCTACTTGTGCGTTACTTATGTTAAAACTCTTAGGTATCGACAAATACGTGTTTCCATCTATAGAAAAAAGTGGAATGACATGTGGACTCATTCTTCTTATAGCTGCAATTATGATACCTATTGCAAATGGACACATTTCAGTACAAAATATAAAAAGTGTATTCACTTCTTGGATAGGTATAACAGCACTAGTCCTTTCATTTTTAACAACATATTTAAGCGGTCAAGGTTTGAACTATCTTACCGTTCAAGGACACGGTGATATTATGCCTGCTATGATATTAGGTGCCGTTGCTGCTGCTTCATTTTTAGGTGGAGTTCCTGTTGGTCCTCTTATTACATCAGGAATATTAGCCGTATTGGCAAAGATGATTCATCAATAAACCAAATAACTTAAAATACATTTTATTCAAAGTTATTTGGGCTTCCTTTTACATTGTCACCTTCAGTAGACGTTGTCTTATTTAAAGTAAGACTTTTAGTAATACTAGCCACTACGATGGTTGAAGCTGCGCTTTCCATCTCCAGTACAAGCTTTGGATTAGCATCAGTTATCTTACATATTTAATAGGCAAAATTTTAAAAGCAGTTGGCTAATATTTTAGCTAACTGCTTTTATATATGCTTAAATAAAAGGCGTTCTAGTTTTTAAATTATATTTGTCTCCAGTTTTTAATACATGCATTGTAACATTAAAAATAGACAAAATATTATCTTGATATTGCTCTGAAACATTTGTATCACTTATATTACTCCCATCTATAATATAAACTGCGCCAGAACCTAATACTCTTAAGATATTTTCTCTATTAACAATTATTGAAGTATCCTCATCAATACCAATCCCTAAGACCTCTGGATTTTCTGCTACACCAATCAATAATCTCCCTACTCTTCCTCTTTGAGCAAAATGCTGATCTATTATAACACCTTTAATTAGTCCAAGCCCTGGAGCCATTTTAAGAGTACATTTTTTTGGAGATTCATCATCAATCCCTTTTACTATCATAGTATCGCTCATAACTGATGCTCCAGCTGAAGTACCGACAAATACACACCCATCTGAATATTTATGTTTCATAGTACTATAAAGCGGAGTGCCTCCAAGAATACTAGTTATTCTAAGTTGATCTCCTCCAGTAAAAAATACTAATGACGCTTTTTCAATCAATTCTACATTTTCACTTTTTAAAGCATCTTGCCTATTTGCTACATCAAGAACTCTTAAATTTTTAATTCCCAATTTATAGAAAATATTGCTATACTCATTACCAACCTCTATTGGAAGTTGCGTTGCTACTGTTACAATAACCAATAACTGACTTTCCTTTTCAATATGTGCACACACTTCTTGAAGTATCTTCTTTTCTCCCTTTTTATCTTCAGCACCACCTATTATAATTAAACCTTCTAATGTATTACTCACTAATTAATTCACCACCCTTTGTAAATTTTACAGTTATTATTAGATTTTTGCCAATAACTTATGAGCAGATTTCGTTTCGCTAATTTTGTTATTCATTATCTCTACGAAAACCTCAGGATGTTCAATGAAAGCAACAATAATATCTCCTTGCTCCGCAAATTCTATAGCCCTCTTAAAAGCTTGCGTCTCCACTAAAACTTTTTCTAGATTTATGATATTAAATTTAGAGGTCAAAATTCCTTTTTCTAAAATGTCTGCCACTTCACCTTTATTCCTACCTCTTCGATCATCATGTTCCTTTATAAAAATATAATCAAAATTCTCTCCAGCACATTTACCAACTTCCAAAATATCTCTCTCTAGCCTATCTCCTGGTCCCCCAATAACACCTATAAGTTTATTATGTTTTACATTCTTAACTCCATCAAGTACGCACTTATAGCTTTGTATATTGTGTCCATAATCTAATACAATCCTTATATCATTTACATTGTACATGTTAAATCGGCCGGGATTTTGATCTTGATTACAGTAAAATGACATTAAAGCTTTTTTAATAGTCTCATATTTTACACCTAGTCCTATTGAAGCTCCGCATGCCGCCATAGCATTTTCCACATTAAACTTAAGAATACCTTTCATTGTTATTCCTATATCATTTACCTCTATTAACTTTTCACAATGAGTTTCCTTTTGTACTATTATACTGTTATTATCAACGTATACTCCATATCCGCCTTTTTCTATGTTACTCCTCATAACTTGATTATCCTTGTCTTTGGAAAAAATTATAATATTACTCTTTAGCCTATGCAATATACTTATGCTCATTTTATCGTCCCCGTTAATAACAACATAACCATTTTCTTTAACTGATTCACCAACAAGTGCTTTAACTTTTGCTAGGTCCTGCATAGTTTCTATTTCATCCATTCCAAGATGATCTTCGGTTATGTTTGTTATAACACCGACATCCGCAAGATCATACGCTAGTCCTCCTCTTATCATTCCTCCCCTAGCAGTTTCAAGAACTGCTGCATCTACATCCTTATTTGTAAGAACAGCTAAAGCACTTCGAGGACCTGTAGTATCACCTTTAAAAATGCATTTTTCACCTATATATATTCCGCCAGTTGTGGTCATTCCAACAGTATATCCTGCCTTTGTTAGTATATGCCCAATAAGCCTTGTGGTAGTTGTTTTTCCATTTGTACCCGTTATTGCAACTAGTGGAATGCTTTTAGGTACATTTTCAAATAATTTGTCAACTATATGTCCTGCAACATTTTGTTTTGCTCCGATATACGGATTGTGATGCATACGAATGCCAGGTGCAGCATTTATTTCTATTATTGCCCCAGCATTTAGAGGTTTACTTATATCTTCACATATTAAATCTATTCCACAAATATCGAGGCCTATAGCACTTGCCGCCCTTTTGCATATTTCTATATTTTCATCACTTATTAATTCAGTAGAATCTATTGCAAATCCGCCTGTAGATAAATTTGCATTTTCTTTTAAATTCAACTTTTCTTTTTTATTGAGTATTGAATTTAATGAATATTTTTTATGTTTTAAGTATCCTAAAAGTGTGTCATCTATTTTAATTTTAGTTAATACTTTTTCGTGGCCCTCACCTCGTCTTGCATCCTCATTAATATTCTTTATAAGTCTCTCAATAGAACTTATACCATCCCCCAATATATATGGAGGCATTCTCTCTGAGACTGCAACAATATCACCATAAACACTACACACTCTATAGTCCCGTCCACTTATACACTTTTCAACTATTATATCTTCAAACTCCTTAATTAATGTTTCATATGCATTTGATAGCTCTTTCTCGTCTTTTATATTGGCAATAACCCCTTTGCCTTGATTTCCAAACTGAGGTTTTAGTACCACTGGGTACCCGATATCCTTTGCGCCCATTATTGCATCATCACTACTAATTACTTTTCTTCCATTTGCCACAGGCAAAAAATGCATGCTTAATAGTTCTTTGGTCATCAATTTATCTTGCGCAATATTTACAGCTATTGCACTTGTATCACTACCAATAGTCGCTTGTATAGTTCTGGAATACTTTCCATAACCTAATTGTAGCATACTGTTTTTGCCCATTTTCAGTATTGGGATTCCTCTCTTTTGGGCTTCATTATAAATATTAAGTGTACTTACTCCAAGTTGTTCACTCTTTAATATCTCTTTTAATTTTTTCAATTTTAAATTCAAATCAAATGATTTATTAGTTATTAACGAATTAACAAGTTCAACTGCTACCTTTCCAGTCTCTATACCTGTATTGCTGTATTCATACTGATAAATCACATAATAATTATCACCTGATATCTCCCTAGCTTTTCCATAACTTACTTCCACACCAATCATATTTTGGAGTACTAGTATTATATGTTCAGTTATATGAGCCAAATAGGTTCCCTCTTTAAGTCTTTTAATAAATCCTCCATCCTCATCTATACCACATCTGTGTCTAGCAAGCTCTGGTAACATATCGACCAAATTTTCATTGAATTTATAAATTTCTTTACTGGGGGTTTCACTATATCCATCGAGATTTAAGTCAAGTCTTATACACTTCTTATGAGAATATATATTTCTCCCCTCAAAGGCCTTAAAATTAACAATTTTCATTTAATTCCCCTTTCTAATAATATTTTCAGCAATATCAATTGCTATTTTTATAACACTTTTATTTGTTCATTCTTATTTTCACTTTTAAAATTCGGTAAAATAGCACTACCGGATTTATATTTTTACCTTTTATTTATTATTTATTCATAAATATACTTTACACGCCTATTGTAACCATATAAGTTAAATTTGCATAAAATTAGCCTACATTTTATAATCACATATATAAAATGTAGGTTTTAACCTTAGCATTACGTATTAACAACATTTCACAAGGAAAGTCTCCCACTTCTATAAGTTGAAATCTAAATCTCATTCCTAAGTCATTGCAGCGACCCAGGATATGATTTAACCAATAATTTATTTTCAAACTTTACTTCATAATTTCTAATTTTCATTATTTCTATAAGTGGTTCAGCTTTTTCGAAAAAGATAATAATGAGATCCCCAGGTTCTGCAAGATTTAGTGCATTTTTAAATGCTTCAGCCTCGTCTAAAACTTTTTTGATTTTCATACCGTGAAAATTAGATTTTAAAATTCCTTTTTCTAAAATATCTGCTACTTTACCTTTATCCCTACCTCTCCTATCTTTATCTTCTTTTATAAAAATACAATCAAGATTCTCACCTGCGCATTTACCAACTTCCAATATATCACTATCTAATCTATCTCCTGGCACTCCAATAACTCCTATAAGTTTGTTATGCTTTATATGTTTAATACCATCAAGTACACACTTATAGCCTTCTATATTATGTCCATAATCTAACACTACGGTTACATTATTCACCAAATACATATTAAACCTTCCAGGATTTTGTTCTTGATTACAATGAAATGACATCAACCCTTGCTTAAGAGTATCATAATCTATACCTAGTCCTATTGCCGCGCCACAAGCTGCCATGGCATTTTCTATATTATATTTTAAAATACCATTAATTGTTATACCTATATTCTTTATGTCTATTAACTTCTTAATAGTAGTCCCTTGCTGTATTATTATATAGTCATTATCTACATACACTCCATACCCACCATTTTTAATATTTTTTTGCATGATTTCATTATTCTTTTCACTTGAAAAAACAATAAGATTACTTTTTAACCTATGGATAATGCTTACACTCATATCATCATCTCCATTGATAACAACATAACCGTCAGTTTTAACTGCTTCACCAACTAAAGACTTAACTTTTGCCAATTCTTGTATGGTATCCACCCCATCTATTCCAAGATGATCTTCAGTTATATTTGTAATAACCCCAATGTCTGCAAGATTATAAGCCAATCCTTTTCTTATAATTCCACCCCTAGCAGTCTCAAGAACCGCTGCATCTACATCTTTATTTGCAAGTACCGCTAAAGCACTACTCGGACCGGTTGTATCTCCCGTAAATATACATTTTCCACCAATATAAATTCCACTAGTTGTAGTCATTCCAACAGTATATCCTGCAATTGAAAGAATATGTGATATTAGTCTTGTAGTAGTAGTTTTTCCATTTGTACCCGTTATCGCTACTATTGGAATATCATTTGGTTTATTTTCAAATAATTTATCAACTATATAGCCTGCTACATTACGTTTTACTCCACTACTTGGATTGTAGTGCATCTCAATATCAGGCGAGGCACTTATCCCTGTTATTACACCACCGTTTAGAGATTTACTTATATTTTCACATATTAAATCCATGCTACAAATATCAAGACCTATTGAACTTGCTGTCCTTTTACATATTTCTATGTTTTCTTCACATATTAAATTAGTACAGTCTATATCGAATTCTCTTGTTGCCAACTTTGCATCATCATTTAGTAATGACATTTTCTCTGAAACAGCAACAATATCTCCATATACACTGAATACTCTATATCTTCTACCACTTATATACTTTTCTAGTATTATATCTTCATAATCTTTAATTAAAAATTCATAAGCTTTTTTTAGTTCTTTGTCATCTCTTATAATTGAACTAACTCCGTTGACTCCATGTCCAAACTGAGGTTTAAGTACCACCGGATAACCAATATCATTTGCATCCATTATTAAATCTATACTACCTGTTACCTTCATGCCACTTGCCGTAGGTAGAAAATTCATGTTTAATAATTCTTTAGTTAATAATTTATCCTGAGCAGTATTTACTGCTATTTCACTTGTGTCACTACCTAAAGTTTCTTGTATCATTTTTGAATATCTTCCATAACCTAATTGAAATATACAATTTCCAACTATTGGTAGTATAGGTATTCCCCTCTTTTGGGCTTCATTGCATATATCAAGTGTGCTTACTCCCAGTTGTTCTTTCATTAATATATTCTTTAACTTTATTAATCTTAAAGAAAAATCAAATATATTCTTATTAATTAATGAATTAATGAAGTCAACGGCCATATTTGCAGCCTCTATTCCTGTATTTCTATATTCATACTGATAAATCACATAATAATTGTCCCCTAATGTCATCCTAGCTCTTTCATGATTTATTTTTATGCCAATCTTGTTGTGAAAAGCTAAAATTATGTATTCAGTTAAGTTTGCTATATATATTCCTTTTGCATTTCTTTTAATAAAGCCTCTATTTTCATCTATATAGTCTCTAGTCTTATTTATGTCCGGAAACATATGGATCAAATTTTCATTGAAATCATAAAGTTCTTCACTTGAAATTTCATCATACCCCTCAAGATCTAAGTTAAGTTTTATACATTTGTTTTTTAAATATACATTTCTTCCCTTAAATACCTTTATATTAACAATTTTCATGTAATTATCCTCCCTGTTGGCATTTGACTCATACCAATTATGTTTCCTATGACATGTATGCTTTTCACTTTTCTATTATTAAGTTTAAACAACCCTATCAAATTTATATTTTTGCCTTTAATTAGTTATTTATTCATAAATATCTTTTACTTACATTCTAATAATTAAATTACTGAGCCATACCAATTCCACATTTTTTACATTTAGGAATATTTTATATCATAATAGTTCAGAATAAAAAAGTGATAGTTTATTAAATGCAAGGAGGAAGATATGAAAGTTGGTATTCCTAAAGGCCTATTATATTATAAATACTACCCATTTATAGAAAAATTTTTGATTGAACTAGGTGCAGAAATAATTACATCTACAGATACGAATAAGAATATTTTAAACGAAGGAATTAAATACTGTGTAGACGAGGCATGTCTCCCCATAAAGATATTTCATGGACATATATTAGATATAAAGGACAAATGTGATTTATTAATAATACCGAGATTTATGAGGGTGCACGAGCAAGAATTTATATGTCCTAAGTTTTGTGGGCTTCCAGAAATGATATTATGTAGCATACCCAATCTGCCAAAGGTAATGACAGAACCTATATATGCAACTAATGAAAAGGATCTATATACATGGTGTAAAAAACTAGCTGGGATGATTACAAAAGACAAAAATAGTATAAAAGTTGCATTTAGAAAAGCTCTAGCTGAACAAAGAAACACTAAATTCGGTATTAAAAACACAGGCTATAAGATAAATGTTGCTTTAGTCGGACATCCATACAATCTCTACGACACTTTTATTAATATGGATATAGTAAAAAAATTAAATAGGTTGGGAGTTGGAGTAATAACAGAAGAATATGTAAAGAGGGAACAAATTAATTTAGAAGTAAAAAAACTTTTTAAACGCCCCTTTTGGACTTTCGCTACAAATTCTTATGGATTTACAACAAGTATAGCAAAAAACGAAGAAATAGATGGTGCTATATATATATCATCCTTTGCTTGCGGAATAGATTCTGTTGTTATTGAGCTTATCAAAGAAAAAATAGAAGATTTCCCATTTTTAGTTCTAAAAGTTGATGAACATACCGGTGAAGGCGGTGTAGATACAAGAATTGAGGCCTTTATTGATATGATTGAAAGGAAAAATAATAATGAAAATAACATTTCCACACTTCGGCAACACACATCTTGCAGCTAAAGCACTATTTGATGGACTAGGAATAGAATGTATAATTCCGCCATTCAATAACAATGAGGCAATGGAGTTAGGCTCTAAATTTTCCCCTGAAGAAATGTGCTTACCATATAAAATTATGATGGGCAATTATTTGCAAAGTATAAAACTTGGAGCAGATACCATAATTCTTCCTGGAAGCTGTGGTCCTTGTAGATTTGGTGAATACTGTGAACTACAAATGAATTCACTAAAGAAACTAGGATATAATTTAACTTTCATTGTAATTGATAACCCTTTTGCCATAGGTAAAAAAGAATTTTTAAGTCGCCTCGCCAAAATCACAGGCAATAGTACCTTAGATAAAGTTCAAAAAATCAAAGCGTTAAAAACAGCTTATACTGTAAATGAACTAATAGATAAAATTGAGAGCAAGGTACATTATTTAACAGGATTTGAAATAAACAAAGGAGAATTTAAGAAAATTTATAAAGAATGCCTTATTAAGGCTATGAAAGCAGTTTCTCCTTCAGAAATGGTAACCATTCTAAAGGAATATAAGAATAAAATAAATACTATTCCTATTAATAAACATAAATCTCCAGTGAAAATTGCTATTATAGGTGAAATATATACTGTAATTGAACCATTTTCTAACCTTTATATAGAGGATAAACTTATGGACTACAATGTATCTACTAAAAGAATGCTTACCCCTAGTTGGTGGATTAAAGATGCAATACTTAGTCCATTAAAACTTAATTCTATTAATATAAGAAAGGCATCTAGAGAATATCTTCCATATTATATTGGTGGGCATGCCAGAGAATGTGTGGGAGAAGTACTACTTGCAGAAAAAGAACATCTTGATGGGGCAATTCAAATTTTCCCTATGGGCTGTATGCCAGAAATTGTCTCAAAAGCAATTTTAACTAAAATTGCTTTTGATAAAGGATTTCCGATAATGACTTTAATTGTAGACGAAATGACTGGGGAAGCAGGATATATTACTAGGATAGAAGCATTTGTAGATATGTTAGAGAGGAGGAAAAACAATGTACTATATGGGAGTTGATGTAGGATCTGTAAGTACTAACATTGTACTATTAGATAATACATCAAATGTTATAGAAAAACTATATTTAAGAACCAAAGGTAAACCTATAAAAGCAATTCAAGATGGTTTAAAAATATTAAACGAAAAATATGATACTAAGCAAATAAAATCAGTAGGAACAACAGGTAGTGGACGACAAATGGCATCCTTTTTGATAGGCGCTGATATAGTTAAAAATGAAATTACCGCTCATGCCGTTGCATCCCTAGAAATTGACAATGAAGTAAATACCATATTAGAAATAGGCGGTCAAGATTCAAAGATAATTTTATTGAAAAATGGTATCGTAACTGATTTTGCAATGAATACTGTATGCGCAGCAGGTACCGGTTCATTTCTTGATAGACAGGCAGAACGACTAGAGATACCTATTGAAAGTTTTGGAGAATATGCATTAAAATCAAAAGCACCTGTAAGAATAGCTGGAAGATGTGCTGTCTTTGCTGAATCTGACATGATTCATAAACAACAACTCGGATATAATGAAGAAGACATAATAGGTGGTCTTTGTGAAGCAATGGTAAGAAATTATCTAAGTAATGTAGGAAAAGGAAAACGAATCCAATCTAAAATATTTTTTCAAGGTGGAGTTGCAGCAAATATTGGCATTAAAATGGCTTTTGAGAAAGCCCTAGATACAGAAATCTACGTTCCTGAACACTATAATGTAATGGGGGCTATAGGTGTTGCAATACTTGCAAAGGAAAAAGTCATGAAAATAGGAAAAACAAATTTCAAAGGCTTTGAAATAGCATTTAATGATTTTGTACCTAAAAACATTGAGTGTAATGGTTGTGGTAATAATTGTGAAGTAATTGCAATAAAAGATGGAGATAAAACTGTAGGTTGCTTTGGAGACAGATGTGGCAAATGGAGCAATAAGATGGTTGTATAATTTGAATAAAATAAACTTAGCCTATTTATTACTAGACTAAGCTTATTTTTATATTCTATAAGAATTTTGCTCAATAACACTTAAAGTATAAGATTTGTTTTATACCCACACTTTGCACATGTGCCAAAATTAGTATTAAGGTGAATATTGTAATCTTTTCTTTTAATAAGATTATTACCGCACTTCGGACAATATGTTGAATTATCCACGCCAGAAACGTTACCAATATATACATAGTTAAGATATTTTTTTGCTATCTCTCTATCTTTAATCATTACCTCAACTTCTGTAGCTGGACTATGCATCTTGTAGTTTGGAAAATATCTTGATAAATGAAGCGGAATATTTTTATCTAATGAAGCTATGAATCCTGCAATCTTTTCAATTTCTCCAGTAGAATCATTTTCTCCATTTACAAGCAATGTAGTTAACTCAACATGACACTGTTTTGATGACATCTTAATAGTATCGAGCACCGGTGCAATACTCCCACCACACACCTCTTTATAAAATTCATTATTGAAAGCTTTTAAGTCAATATTCATTGCATCCACATAAGGAAGAATCATCTTTAATGGTTCTTCCTTTATATACCCATTAGTTACTAACACTATTTTTATATCTTTCAGTGTTTCTTTTAATAACTTTGATGAATTATATACATATTCATACCAAATAGATGGTTCATTATATGTAAATGCCACACCAATATTATCTTTAAGACTTCTGCATATTTCAACTAATTTTTCTGGAGATATATATTCACTCCTTGCCCTTCCTTGAGATATTGAATGATTTTGGCAAAATTCACATTTAAAATTGCATCCAAAACTTCCTATTGAGAGTATATTACTGCCTGGTTTAAAATGATATAAAGGTTTTTTTTCTATGGGATCTTGAGAAATAGATGTTATTTCTCCATAATTTATCGCATAAAGCCTTCCTTCTTTATTTACCCGTACATTACATTTACCCTTTGCATCAACTGGAATCATACAGTTATGAGGACAAAGTTTGCAATTTACTTTACCCCTTTTGTTTCATAAAACAAAGCTTCTTTTTCCATATTTCCAACTCCTAAATATGCCTAATAACTTGAAATTTTTCTATAGAATAATCTTCATTTGGAGGTATTTCTGCTTTCTTAAGCACAATACTTATTTGTTGATTTATTGTATCAACACCCTCGATATCTGGTAATAACAACCCACTCTTTATTCCACTTTTTACAACCACTCCAAATTTTTTAGGATTTAGTTCTTCTTTTAAAGCTACCTCTGGCTCAGTTAAAACATCTACCGAAAACACAATATCCTCTAGTTCTTCCACTGATACATTACTAAACCTTGGGTCGCCCTCTCCTGCTGCAACAGCATTGCTCACTATTTCTTTTGCAACACTCTCTGTTGTAGGGTAAATCGTCCCAATGCACCCTCTTAATACGCCAAATTTTTTAAGAGACACAAAAACTCCTCTTTTTATATTTAGCATTTCTTCCTTTACATACTTCGGTACCTCCATATAAGTACCCTTTATTAGATAATGAGTAAGACTTTCCCTAGCAAGGCGTACATAAACATCTTCATTATTTAATGACGTATTATATTTATCTCTTTTTGTTTTTATAATTTCTGATAGTACATCTCTATCTCCTTCTTTAAGCTCAAATTTCATTACAGCATACCCAACTCCAAAGGTACCCTCATAAGAAAGCAGTTCACCCTTTATTTCATTACCATCCATTGCACCAAGCATTATATAATAAGACCTTAAAGCACATTCCCCAGCATTTTCAACCATTTTAGAATTTATATTAAATACGCCGACTACATCCCCACTTTTTAGTAAACTTATTATTGATCTATCAAATTTTTCACCATATGGATTATAATTGTAGGGACCTTCATCTTTAAGGTGATGTGAAAGATCACCACTACCTATAAACACAACATTTTTATAACTTTCATCTACTGCTTCTTTAATGAGCATACCAAATTTATATAATTGTATAGGTGTAAGCCCTCCATATGTTATATGTACAAGTTTAAAAGAGTTATATTTATTTTCAACAAAATTCAATGGAACAATGCTGCCATGATCCAATTCATATTCTCTACCATATTGTTTAAGAATACTACCTGTAACCCCAACCGTTTGTATGTTATTTTTGCTAGCTCTCACCATTATTTCTTGTGTAAGATCCATATCTATATCAAAACTCATAGAAACTTCTGGAGCACCAAATTGCTCCAAACTACCTAAAATTGAAGGTTCAAAAGAAAGTGCTATAGCATCTGAAAACATAGTTCCATGTGGCGTAGCTATTATTATTACCTCAGGTTTTATTTCCGCTATTTCTCGTCCAATGCGCTCACATGCATCATATGTATTTTTAATTTTTTTTTCTCTCCATGTCCCACCTCTGGAATTACTATAGGTGGATGTGGCATTGTATAAAAGCCTATTATTTTACCCATTACAATCACCCCTTATATTTATTACTTAATATAGTTTACCCATATTTTATAAAATATAATACCTTCCATATTTGAAAACTCATTTCAATAAGTGTTAATAATATCACTAAAATCAAAGCTGACATCTTAGAAAAGGATGTCAGCTTTGATTAAATTAAAATATGCAATTTGTAACCATTCATAAAATAATCTTAGATATGATAAAAGTTGTTCAATTTTATCGTATTCATTTTTCCTATTTCCCCGGAAATATCACAATTATAGCCATTTTAAATCAGCAAATAAATACATTTTATTTTCAAATGTACACTTTATTTACTTCTTCTCCTTTAAGAACACTAAGCCCACCTTGAACTAGTGCTAAAAGTTCATCCTCACCTGGATATACTATTATTTCTGCAATAAATGCCACTTTCTCTTTTATATATTCAACTGCAGAACTTGAATAAGCTATTCCACCTGTTAATATTATTGCGTCTACCTTGCCATTAAGTACTGCTGCACATTTCCCAATTTCTAGTGATACTTGGTAAAGCATAGCATCTCTCACAGCTTTAGCTTTTTTATCACCATCAATAGCAGCTTGCTCTACAACTCTATCATCATTTGTTCCAAAATGAGCCATATATCCCCCTTTACTATTTATCTTATTCATAACTTCTTCCAACGTATATTTACCACTATAACAAAGTCTAATTAAATCACCAATAGGAACATTTCCTGATCTTTCAGGTGAAAGTGGCCCATCTCCATCTAAAGCGTTGTTGACTTGTACAATTTTCCCTTTAAGATGCGCCCCAACAGAAATTCCTCCACCCATGTGAGCTACAATTACATTAAGTTCTTCATATTTTTTACCACTTTCATTAGCATATTTTTTCCCAACGGCTTTCTGATTTAATGCATGAAAAATACTTTTTCTTTCTATTTCCGGTATTCCAGATATTCTCGCTACATCATGAAGCTCATCTACAACTACAGGATCAACAATATACGCTGTCAAATTAAGCTCCTTTGCAATTTCATGTGCAATTATTCCGCCAAGATTTGAAGCATGTTGGCCCTGAACACCACTCTTTAAATCTTCAAGCATTCTTTCATTAACTATATAAGTTCCACCAGAAATTGGTTTTAAAAGTCCACCTCTTCCAATAACTCCATGCAATGTACT
Organism: Clostridium psychrophilum; assembly: GCF_018861705.1. Taxonomy (GTDB): domain Bacteria; phylum Bacillota; class Clostridia; order Clostridiales; family Clostridiaceae; genus Clostridium_AD; species Clostridium_AD psychrophilum. The sequence goes on from NZ_JAHLEC010000027.1 coordinate 15,335, forward strand.
TATGTCGACTTTGCATTTTTTTAAAGAATCTAAAATAACATTTTTTCTAAATTGGAATTGATCATATATATTTTTATATTTACATATTTCTTCTGATGTATGTCTTAAAGTTTCAACTAAAATTGGAGTTTCATCATCATATACCCCTAGTTTTGTTGAAGTTGATCCAGGATTTATTACCAATAGTTTAAATGACATTTTATTACCACCTTCGTATAAATTAATTTAGCGTTACTACGAAAACATTTATTTGTTTTCTAATCTAATCGTTTTCATTAATATGTATACAACTCCCACCCATAATTCTTGTATCTACCTTATTATAAAAACTCTTACTCACCTCAAAACTTTTAAATTCAATTTTCTAAGATTTTCATCATGTAGTTTTAAAGTCATTAGTAGAATTAAAACAATTCCAGCAATTAGGTTAAGAACCAAAAATATGATGCAAAAATGCATCATATTTTTTTGATAGTGTTTGAAATTATCATGCTAAACGTTTCTATCTTAGCATATTTTCAGTCACGTTTCAATTTTGGAACATGATTGCAATTTATTAAGGTAATTTGCTCATGTAAAGTTTTTACCACCCAATATGTCTTACCTTTTTTCTGAAAACATTTATATATAACTAATAACTATTAAATCAAAATGTTATCGATTACTTCTATTATTATACCATATTTTTTTAAAATATTAGTATATTTATTTTGGTAACTTTTTACTAATACTAATAGCTAAAAATTTGTGAGATCATTTTATTTCTCGCCAAATATAAAAGATAATTTTAAAAGTCATTGCTTCATTAAAATCTTTTATGTTAAACCCTGTTTCTCTTTTTATCTTGTCCAATCTATATATTAATGTATTTCTATGAACATACAAACTTTTTGCAGAATCACTTATATTAAGATCATTTTTAAAAAAGATCTCAATAGTATTTACCATTTCATTATCAAGGGCATCTAATTTTTTTTTGAATTCAAACAACATATTATGTTTAAATTTAGGATTCAAACTATAAGTTAACCTTTCAAGAAACAACTTTCTGTAATCAAATATGTTAGTTTGTACTTTGAATTTTTTACCTAGTAACATACTAATTTCGCATTCGTTAAAAATATCTATAAATTCACTTTTATTATATACTATGCGACTAAAGCTTATATAACACTTGCAAAACAAATTAGAAATTATTGTTTCTCTTATACCTATTGCATGTTCTTCTATGTTTTCAAAATCACCCATAACTAAAATATTTCCTTTATAAAATATGGCAAGCACATTTTCATTGCAATATGCTTGCTTAATTATACTAATAGCCTCATGCATACTTCCATCAAGACTTATATAAATAAGACCATATCCTTTTGATAAAAATTTCATATCTTCAAAATTTGCATCATTTGAAATATCTTTACCATCCAATATAGAAACTATAAGTTGTTCTTTTGTGGAACATAAATCAACATATTTATTTTCAATAGTAAATTTTAATAATTTTGATATAGATTTTAATTTTTTTTCTATCTTAAGTAGAAAACTGATTTCACCTAAAAATAAAGGTATATGAATAATATCAGAATTTTCCACAAAATATTTACTAGCAAATATTTTTTTACCGTTTTCATCATCAACGCAAAAATCTATATCAGAACTAATGCTTAACTTTTGTAGAAAATTGTTGATATCATCCATGATTTTTTCCTCCTAAATTATAGGTTTTTGAGAATCTTTATCAAAAATATGAAGTTTATTAATATTTAAAGCAACCTTAATAGAATCTCCAGATTTTGTTCTTGATGTTCCATCTACTCTAACGGTTAAAAGACTTTTGCCTTTACTCAAATGAAGATAAGATTCAGCTCCTAAAAGTTCTGTTACCTCAACCTTAGCATCAACAATAGCTTCTTTATGCTTCTCTAAAAACTCTGGATTATCATCTATATTTTCTGGTCTAATACCAATAATAACCTCTTTCCCAACGTAACCCTGCTTTCTCATTATAGCACTATTCTCAGAATTTAAAGGAATGACACTGTCTTCAAGATTCATAACTAATTTACCATCTTTTTCAACTATTTTACTATCTATAAAATTCATCTGTGGACTTCCGATAAATCCAGCGACGAATATGTTCTTAGGATGCTCATATAAGTTTTGAGGTGTATCTACCTGTTGAATAACACCCTCTTTTAGAACTACTATTTTTGTACCAAGAGTCATAGCTTCTGTTTGATCATGTGTAACATAAACAAATGTTGTTTGTAATCTATTATAAAGTTTAGATATTTCAGCTCTCATTTGAACTCTAAGTTTAGCATCAAGATTTGATAAAGGTTCATCCATTAAGAATACTTTTGGATCTCTAACAATAGCTCTTCCCATAGCAACTCTTTGTCTTTGTCCACCAGATAAAGCTTTAGGCTTTCTGTCTAATAAATGCTCAATATCAAGAATTTGTGCAGCCTCTTTAACTTTTATGGCTATATCTTTTTTGGGGATTTTTCTTAGCTTTAGTCCAAATGCCATATTGTCATATACTGTCATATGAGGATATAATGCATAGTTTTGAAAAACCATTGCAATATCTCTGTCTTTAGGAGATACATCATTTTTAAGTTCATCATCTATGTATAATTCTCCTTTAGTTATTTCTTCAAGTCCTGCTATCATTCTTAATACAGTAGATTTACCACAACCAGAAGGTCCAACAAAAACTACAAATTCTTTGTCCTCTATTTCAAGATTAAAATCATTTACTGCAGTAACATCTCCATCATAAGTTTTGTATATGTGTCTTAATGATAAATTTGACATTTTAAATTCCCCCTAAATACTTTTATGACTTAAGTTTAATATACTATAGCAATTTTAGCTATTTGGAAAACTCACAAAAATAACTTACTAAATTTGTATTAAAATACAAATCTAATAAATTACCATGATTTTTAACGTATATTAAGTCTCATTAATATATAATACACCTATAACTAATAATAAGGGGGTTCTATTATGAAGGTCAAATGTATCGATAATGATTTATGTTCTGATTTAACTTTTGGTGGTGTATATAGTGTTGTAGAAGAAGGAGATAAGTATTACGTTCTTTTAGTCAAGGAACAAAAGGAAATTATTACAAGAAAAACTCGATTTGTAATTGTCCAAGATGGAGAAATAACTAAAAAAGCTAAAGCCACAATTAATGAACTTGATTATCAACTTCAAAATGAATTTAAAGATATTAAAGATTTTAAAATGAGGAAAAATAGTAAGGGTGAAATAAAAGAAATTATAATTAAATTTAAATTTGAAGAAATTTAAGTGAATTAAAATTAGTCTAGCATCTTTTATAGTTACTACTTATGTATTCCAAATAACGAATGCCTAAGTAGTAATAAAATATCTAAACAGAAAGGAAGTGAATCTTTAGTGAATTTATATACTTAGTGTATACTATTTCACTAAACATAAATAATGAAAAGTGAAAAGGAAAAAATGTTAGCGGGAGAATTCTATAATGCAAGTGATAAAGAATTAGTAAAAGAAAGAAACTATGCAAAAAATCTAACCTTCGAGTTTAACCATACAAAACCAAGTGAACTAGGGAAAGCAAAAGAACTCTTAGGAAATTTAATTGTTGCAAATGGTTCCTTTCATATTGAGGCGTCTTTTAATTGTGATTATGGATACAATATTGAAGTTGGTAAAAATTTTTATGCTAATTACGGATGTACTATACTTGACATTAATAAGGTTAAAATTGGAGACAATGTATTATTAGCACCAAATGTACAAATATATACAGCTTGTCACCCCACAAATCCTAAGGAAAGACTATCTTGCAAAGAGTTTGGAAAACCAATTGTTATAGGAGATAATGTTTGGATTGGCGGTGGTGCAATAATATGTCCTGGAGTAAAAATAGGAAATAATGTTACTATTGGTGCCGGAAGTGTTGTAATTAAAGATATACCTGATAATGTAATTGCTGTAGGCAATCCTTGTAAAGTCATTAAAAGTATATAAAGTTGCTCAATTTTGGGATTAGAGCTTATATCTACACTTCCAGTTATTATAACATTCCCAAATAACTTCATTGCGCAATCTGTAACTGGAATAGCTACAAGATGGTATTTTAAAACATTTTCTATCAAATCATTAATATTACCTGTATCAAACATTGATTTTAATCTTTTATTCATAACATCACATTTTCTTTACGCGTTGCTCCCTCGCCGGTTCAAATTTCCATTACTTTTTTGAATCAGCGTAAACTTGATTTTCAGAACAAGCATTTTTAGTGAAATTAGCAATATTAAATTGAAAATTTTTTTATCTATTTGTTAAATTGCATTGATAGAATGTCAAAGTAGAATTTTGACTTTAATGAATTTATAAGTATATAGGTATTAAATCAATACTATTTAAGTAAAATATAAATAATTTCAATATGAAAATCAAACCAAATTTAGTGTATTTTATTAAGAAAAAAAGTTATTTGAAAAATATTTAAGTAAAAACAGTGATTAATTAAAGAAATTTTGTATAGAAATAATAGTAAAATAGATATTGCATGATATGATTATATAGTATATAATTATATCATAATTGAATATTAGCTCCGAGCTTTTAGTGCCTTATAGGTATTAATGGCCGTTAGGGAATAATGAGTAATTGTTATGCCTGCTATATTGCAAAGGAGTTCATCTTTAAGACCTAAGTAAATAATTTAGGTCTTAAAGATGAACTTTTTGCTTTTTAAATAATTATTTATGCTTTTTTACTTTAAGAAATAAGCATATAATATAAAAGTAAAAATGATATTTAAAATTAAGATGTAAACGGTTTGTCATTTCTGAAAAGGGAGGTAATTATGAATACCCTGTTATAAGGTGATTTGAGTTATTGTGGTATTTATTATTAATTCAATATTATATATATTATTATTAAATAGTATAAAAATTTAAAATATAGAAAGGGGAAATGATTATGTTCGGTTATAATGGAAAAGTTTTAAGAGTTAATTTAACAGATGAAACTTACAAAGTAGAAGCACTTGACGAGGCAAAAGCAAAAAAATATATAGGAAGTCGAGGCCTTGGAGTTAAAACATATTTTGATGAAGTAGATCCTAAAATAGACCCTTTATCAAAAGAAAATAAACTATTAATAGTTGGAGGTCCATTAACTGGGGCACCAATGCCAACAAGTGGAAGATTTATGGTAGTAACTAAAGCGCCATTAACTGGAACTATAGCAATATCTAATTCTGGTGGAAAATGGGGAGCTGAATTTAAATATACTGGGTTTGATATGATAATTCTAGAAGGAAAGGCTAAATCTCCTGTATATATGAGTATTGTTAATGATAAGATAGAGTTTAAATCCGCAGACCATATATGGGGAAAATTAGTACAAGAAACTACAGATATACTTCTTAAAGAATCAGATCCAAGATCAAAAGTTTTGTGTATTGGACCTGCCGGTGAAAATCTTTCATTTATGGCGGCTATTATGAATGATGTTGATAGAGCTGCCGGAAGAGGCGGAGTTGGAGCTGTTATGGGTTCAAAAAATTTAAAAGCTATTGTTGTTAGAGGTACTGGTAAAGTTAAATTGTTTGATGAAGCAAAAGTAAAAGAAGTATCTAAAGCTAAGATTAAGATATTACGTGATGATCCAGTTGCTGGTGGGGGACTACCTACTTATGGAACTGCTATACTTGTTAATATCATGAATGAAAGTGGTATACATCCAACAAAAAATTTCCAGGGATCTTATACTGATAGAGCAGATATGATAAGTGGTGAAACTTTAACAAAGGATTGCGTAGTAAGAAAAAATCCATGTTCTAGATGTACTATTGGTTGTGGTAGATGGATAAAACTTGATAATGGCACCGAATGTGGAGGACCTGAGTATGAAACATTATGGTCATTTGGTTCAGATTGTGACGTTTATGATATGAATTCTATTAATACTTCAAATATGCTTAGTAATGAATATGGACTTGATACGATCTCCGCAGGATCAACTATTGCAGCTGCTATGGAATTATATCAAAGAGGATATATTAAAGATGAAGAGTTAGCGGCAGATGGACTTTCTTTAAAATGGGGAGATTCTAAAGCAGTCGAAGGTTGGATAAGAAAAATGGGATTAAGAGAAGGTTTTGGCGATAAGATGGCAGATGGTTCATATAGATTATGTGACTCATATGGACATGTAGAATATTCAATGACTGTTAAGAAACAAGAACTTGCTGCATATGACCCAAGAGGAGTTAAAGGACAAGGAATTACTACTGCTGTTAACAATCGAGGTGGTTGTCATATTAAAGGATATATGATTAGTCCTGAAATCCTTGGATACCCTGAAAAGCTTGATAGATTAAAACTTGAGGGAAAAGCAGCTTATGCTAAGGTATTCCATGATTTAACAGCTGTTATTGACTCACTTGGAGTATGTGTATTTACAACATTTGGACTTGGAGCACAAGACTATGCTGACATGTACAATGCTGTTGTTGGTGGAGAAGAATATGATGTTAATTCATTAATGCTTGCAGGAGATAGAATTTGGACACTAGAAAAATTATATAACCTTGAAGCAGGAATAGATAGTTCACAAGATACACTTCCAAAGAGATTTCTTGAAGAGCCAGTTGTTTCTGGCCCATCAAAGGGAGAAGTTTGGGAGAAAGATATATTAATTCCACAGTATTATGAAGCAAGAGGCTGGGATAAAAACGGCATTCCAACTCCAGAAACACTTACGAAATTAGGCCTTGAAGAATATATAAAATAACATTATAATATAGTAAAAATGAAACCGCATGTTATTTAAATTATTTCATGCGGTTTATAATTTAAATTTTAATACGGAGGTGATAACTTGAAAGTTCTTGTCAAAGTATTTGCAACTTTTAGAGAAGGTAGGCAAAAAATACAAACTTTAGAATTAGAAGAAGGCTCTACACCGAAAGATATTTTTAAAATTTTAGGAATAGAAGAGTCTGAAATTGCTATTATGCTCAGAAACGGTAGAGATAGAGAAAATGACATTAAATTAGCAGATGGAGATACTATATCATTATTTCCGCCAGTTGGAGGTGGATAAAATAATTTAATCTAATTGGTATTCACACTAATTAAGAAACGTATTAGATTTGGACCTCTCTTTCTATCTATAAGATAGAAAGAGAGGTCCAATAAAATAATAAAAAACATTGCTTTTAAATCAGTATTTTTACTGTGCTTTAACTGGAGGCTTACCACTAATGATAAGCTTTGCTTCTGCTTCAGTAAGATCATAATTTAAAAATGTCTTGTAAAAACTTCTTGTTTCTGAAACCATATCTAGATTTTTAAATTTATCAGGAGTTATTAATTGTGCAGCCCATTGTATTTGTAATGCTTCTTCAGCACTATAACGATCCCACATGTATCCACCATCAGGGTTTAGAACTACTTTCCCGTTTTTAACTGCTGCAACCTTTTTCCATGCATCTGTATTTATTACAGTTTTATATTTTTTAGCATCAGGCCCAAATATTATTATATCAGGATTCCATTTCATGATTTGTTCCATTGATACTTCTTTCGCATTACCAATAATTCCTGATGCTACATTAATTCCACCTGCAGCTTTGATCCAGGCATCAATAATTGTACTGCCACCATCGATTGTTAATGGTGAAATCGTATTGACATGCATAACTTTTGGTTTCTTGTTAGTTGGTATTGTAGATGTTTTATCTGTAATCATTTTTAACTTACTATCAAGATAAGTATTAAATGCAGTAGCCTTCTTTGTAGCATCAGGGCCGAGAATATCTCCAGTTACTTGAAAACATTTTTTTAATCCATTGAAGTCTTTAAAAGTAAGTTGTACTGCAGGTATGCCAATGCTTGTTGCTTTATCTGCATATTTAGAACCAATAGGCAGAAAAATAATATCAGGTTTTGTCTTTAATAATCCTTCAATATTAACATCATTTTTTGTAAAAACAGTTGCTGCATTATTCATCTGTGGATTTATTAGATAAAGCCACGGTCTCCCTTTTGCAGTAAGAATTGTAGAAACAATTTTATTTCCCTGTCCTAACATATCTAAAACTTCATTATGCGCTGGCCAAGCATCCCCAATTCTATTAATTTTAGCGCGAATTACAATTTTTTTACCAGCCATATCAGTAATAGTTTTTGGGGCTACCTTGGTTTTGGTCATAGTTGAAGAACCAGTCTTTTGAGCACATCCTGCCATTAAAAAAGTAAATATAAGTACAGATAATAATGGTAAGAATTTTTTCTTTAACATAAAAACACATCCCTTAATGTTTTATTTTAAAAAATCAGTTGAGTAACGGTACTACTGATTTAATAATTTCTCCATTTACATTTATACTAATTATTTTTACATTTACACCATAAGCAGATTTAAGATTGTCTTCGGTAATAACGTCATCTACATTTCCAACAATAAATTTATCATTTTTTTGCATTAATGCAGCTTTAGTAGAACAAAGGAATGCATGGTCAGGAAAATGTGATGTCATAATTATCCCAAAACCTTTACTCGCAAGATTATTTATCTGTTGTAAAACTCTAATCTGATTTCCAAAATCCAAATTTGAAGTTGGTTCATCCATAACCATTATTTGGGCTTGCTGGGCAAGAGATCTGGCAATTAAGACCATTTGCCTTTCACCACCACTTATTTCCGTATATATACGATTCTTTAAATATGAAATATTTAATGTATCAATTGCTTGTTCTGCAATTTCTTTATCCTTTTTTGATGGAGAGGCAAACATATCTAAATGCGCAGTTCTCCCCATTAATACTACATCAAATACAATAAATGGGAAGGGTGGTGTATGTTCCTGTGGAACATAACTAATTGCTTTTGCCAAACGTTTTTTTGACCAAGTTCTAATGTTCTCTTTGTCTAATAAAATTTCTCCACTTTGAAGCTTCAAAAATCCTAATATTGTTCTAAATAACGTAGTTTTTCCCACCCCATTTGGACCTAGGATACACAGTATTTCCCCCGATTTTACACTAACAGATATATCCTTAATAATATTTTTAGTACCATAACCACAGGAAGCATTTTGAATAATAAGTTCCATATGAAGAACTTCACATCCTCTTTTTTTATTTAAAGTTAAGTAGAATATACAACAAAAGATTTACTATTTCACTTTTGGTTTTACATCCAGCCTCTCTTGCCCTTTAGTAGCAAATATATAAAGACTGGGGCACCAATCATGGCAGTTAATATTCCTAGTGGAATTTCCATTGCAAACATACATCTTGCTACATCATCAACTCCTAGCATGAAAATGCCTCCAACGAGTAATGAAGCAGGTAAAAGAACTTTGTAATTAGGACCTACAATCATTCGTGCTAGATGAGGGATTACTAGTCCTACCCATCCTATCATTCCACAAATAGATACTGTACTGGCAGTAAGTAATGTAGCACAAATTATTGTAATCGTTCGCACTTTATTTGTATCAATGCCCATTGACTGTGCTTCTTCATCACCAAATGAAAGCACATTAAGTTTCCATCTTACAAGCATTAGTGGTATAAGTCCCAGTAACATTGGAATAAGAATAATTTTGATATCATTCATCGTAATTGAGGATAATCCACCCATAAGCCAAAATGTAATAGCCGGTAATTTACTGTCAGGATCTGCTACATATTTAGTTAGTGATATAAAAGAAGTAAATAATGCTTGTACAACCATACCAGTAAGGATGAGCACCAATATAGGACTACTGCCTCGCCCAACAGCCTTGCTAATAAAATAAGTTAGTGCAACTGCGGCTAATCCAAAAGAAAATGATAAAAGTTGAATCCATATTGATCCTAATGAAAGTAAAATTGCAATTGCAGCGCCAAAACCTGCTCCTGCGGATGCACCTAATATATCAGATGATACCATTGGGTTTTTAAATAACCCTTGAAATGCTGCTCCTGATACAGAAAGTACTGAACCAACCAAAATTGCAGCAATAATTCTAGGAAGTCTTACATCAAATAATACTGCTTGAACTGTATTATTTGAAGCTCCATTTTGTGTAATTTTTAAGTAAAATGCATTTATAAGTTGATTAAATGAGATGGGATACCTCCCTAGTGTGAATGATATAATAAATGCGACAATCAATAAAACAATTAAAATAAAAATTATGGCATTTTGTGTGATTTTTTTTGATGGTTCATTTCCTATATACTCTTTTTTGATTGTTTCCGTGTTTTTATCATTACTCAAGTACAATACCCTCCTAATAACTATTAAATCATCTCCTGGGTCGTTGCAATATTAACAACTTTGGAAGCAAATTTAGACTGCCACTAAAGTAATTTTCCTAGTCTAGACAACTGCCACTTATAGAAGATGTTAGACTTGAAGCTTCCAAAATGTTGTTAAATCAAACGCAAATAGAACACCTTAAAAGAAGACGCTAAAATGCATTAATCTATCTCTTTTGCAAAAAAACAATATAACTTTTTAGATTATTTTTAATTGACATGCTACTTTAGTGAAAATTTGTTAATTGATTGTATTAACAAATATTATTATACACTAGTTTGTTAACTTATATAAATATACATTTATGAATAACCCCCTCTACTTTACAACGATTTTTTTATATTGTTGGAATTAATATCCACCATGTAACTACATACCATTTAGTAATCGAGCCTATATTTCTACAAACTCTTAATTTAGTTTATTTAAGCCTCTTTTTCCCATTTCTCTTATTAAAATACTTCTAGATATAGTTGTTACGTCTAAAACTTCTGTGCAACTGCTAGTTCTAAACATTTTTATGAAAATAACCATGTAGGATACATTTTACTGCGTTAAAAAGTTCATTTTTAGTCTAATCTTTTTTATAAGGAAGCTAAAAACCACTGTTCTTTCGGTACAGTTTACTTCACCATACTAATTTAACTAAATTAAAACATAAAAAAAAACCCGACTAAATTTAGTTGATGGTTTTACTGGTGGAGGCGAGGGGTGTCGAACCCCTATCCCCATAATACTAGGCTTCTTAGGCTTCTCTCAATATTTCATAATACAAAAGTCTACAACTAATACGGTTCCACGTAAAATGTTCTAATTTTATTCATATTAAATAGCCATTTTTAATTTAATTAAAATATAATTATCATCCATTTTCATTTAGTCTTTCCTATTTTGTCGTCAAACGGACGCTACAAACCCCATTTTCAGAAAAAAAGCCTACAAAAAGACTCTAGCATAAATTGCTAGAGTCCTTGATCTTGGCGGAGAAAGAGGGATTTGAACCCTCGGAACGGATTAACCCGTTCGCCTGTTTTCGAGGCAGGTACCATAGGCCACTCGGACATCTCTCCAAACATTAAGTTGCATTTTATATTATAACATATTTTTATTTTATTTAAAGTATATTTCTGTTTTTATTCAAATATTTTCTAAAACTTAATCTTGTAATAGTTATAAAATTGTTATTAAATTTATGTAACACACTACATAATAGAATAATCTACTATGATTGCTTTAATTCTGACTTTTATACGGCAATTATGAATAAATCTCAAAGTTGTGATTTATGTGGTACTAAACCAATAATTGCTACACTTGCTCAATATAATAATAATAATAATAATAAGAGAATCAGTTAAATTACTACTTATTCTCTTATTATGCGTTGCATCTATTCCAGTACACAAGTTAAATTGTCTTTCATAGCTCCATTTTTTAATATCTATTTAATTATTTCGATATCGTCTCCTGCTTTAATATACCCTTCTTCTAGTACTCTAGCAAATATACCCTCTCTTGGCATTATGCAATCACCAACAAGTTTCATAATTTCACAACCGGCATGACATTCCTTTCCTATCTGCGTTACCTCTAAAACCACCTCTCCAATTTTAAGCTTAGTTCCTATTGGAAGCTCAAACAAAACTATTCCTTCTGTAGTAATATTTTCAGCAAATTTCCCTGCACTTAATCCCTGTGCACCCTTTGCTTTCATTTTATCAATACTCTCAACTCCAAGAAAGCTAACCTGCCTATGCCACTTGCCCGCATGAGCATCTCCTTCTAGACCATAATTTGATTTAAAGAAACCTTTTTCGATAGGATGTTTTACTACACCTTTTTTCTCACTTATATTAACTGCGATAACCTTTGCCATCATAGCGCCTTCCTTTCAAATATCCCTGATTTTCCTCCACTTTTTCTTACAAGCATAATATTATTTATAACCATTTCTCTGTCTATTGCCTTACACATATCATATATAGTTAGTGCTGCTACAGATACCGCAGTAAGCGCTTCCATTTCAATGCCTGTCTTTCCAACAGTCCTTGTAGTTGCAGTAATATCAATTTTATTATTCTCTGAGTCAATTTTAAAACTTATATCACAAGCAGATATCATTATAGGATGACACATTGGTATTACCTGTGAAGTACTTTTTGCACCCATAATTCCTCCTACCTGAGCTACAGATAATACATCTCCTTTTGAAATAGATCCATTTTTTATTTTTTCTATAGTTTCCCTCTTCATTGAAATTGATCCAATAGCTATTGCTTCCCTTACTGTGTCATTCTTTTCAGATACATCAACCATTTTAGCTCTTCCTTGTTCATTTATATGTGTAAGTTGCATTATTTTATCCTCCTATTTGGTACATTGTCTTTTCGCTTCTACTAATTTTTTCTTCCTCAAGATGATGTTCAAGTGGTTTATTAAAAATTACTTGTTTTAATGCATTTGTAAGCATCTCTTCATTATTTAGGTATTGCCTAAGGTTTATTTCTTCTTTTGAATGAAGGCAGGGTTTAATTGTTCCTGTTGATGTAAGTCGTATTTTATTGCAATCTGAACAAAACTTATGACTTACTGGGCTAATAAATCCGATCTTTCCTTTCGCTCCAGGTAGCTTGTACAACTGAGCAGTGCTACTCTTTTCATCTTCTATTTTAATTAGCTCAGGATGATTCTTTAGCATTTCCATAAAACTCAATTTGCTTTTATCATAAATTTTTATACCCTCACCTATAGGCATTAGTTCAATAAATCTTATCTCCACTGGCATTTCCCTAGTTAAATCTAAAAAATCATCAAACTCTGTATCATTAAACCCTCGCATTAATACAGTATTAATTTTTACAGGCTTTAACCCAATTATAATACATCTATCTATACTTTCAATTACCTTATCTAAATTTCCTAATCTTGTTATATTTTTAAACTTCACAGGATCTAACGTATCAAGGCTAACGTTAACTCTTTTAAGTCCGGCTTTTTTTAAATCACTTGCCATGTCCGCAAGTAAAATGCCATTTGTAGTTATAGCAATATCATTTATACCTTGTAGTTTTGAAGTTTCATATATGAGTTTATCTATATCTGTCATTACAAGTGGCTCACCACCAGTGTATCTTATTTTGTTAATACCCAATGTTTCTGATATTCTTACTATTTTTAAGATTTCTTCAAATCGTAGGATATCAGTATGTTTTAAACTTTCTACGCCTAGTTCTGGCATGCAATATATGCATCTTAAATTACATCTATCAGTTACCGATATTCTTAAATAATTGATATTTCTCCCATGACTATCCCTCATAAGCCTACCTCCTAAAGTTCAATTATTTTACCTATATCTGTATAATCATAGCCACCAAGAGTGTCAAGTTCCTTTTTAAATTCATCACTTTTAATTACTTCTATAAATTCTTTTATCATATTCATGTCTATATATTCCTTAGGCACTGCAAAATCATAATTCTCATTTCCAAGTTTTATAAAATCTAGCCCCAATAATTTAGCTGCAGAATAAATTCCAAGACCACAATCTGCATCCCCCGCTGCAACTACTGCTGCAACAGCAATATGAGTAAATTCTTCTCTTTCATAGCCATGTATTTCTTTTGATTTGATATTGAATTTTTTTAGATTATAATCTAAAAATAGCCTTGTACCCGATCCTCTTTGTCTATTTACAAATCTTCTACCGCTTTTAACTATATCTAGTAAACATTTAATGTTTAAAGGATTCCCTTTAGTCACTATAATTCCCTGAATTCTTTTAACACCTTTAATTAATACCATGGAAGTCTCAGGTAAATACTTTTTAAGATAAGAAATATTATAACTGCCATCATCCATATCCAACAAATGAATAGGTGATATATGGGTCTCTTTTCCAATCAGTGCCATTATTCCTCCCATACTTCCAACGTGAGCAGAAGAGAGAAAATACCTGCTATTTTTTTTATGATAAAGATCCGATGCTATGTCAACTATTGGATCATGACTCCCAATACATACTAAAGTATTTTTAATTTCATCAAGGTTTCTTAAAAGTTTAACACTCACAACAGTTTTAGCTTCATATCCTTCAATATTTTGTGGAATTTCGAGTACCCCATCTGCTAGAACCAAAGACATTGTTGTTCCAGCTCCACGGCCTATTGGTGTTGCAATGTACCTTCCTGATACAAATCCAATCTTAACCCTTACAAATTCTAAATATTTTAAGGTGGACATTATACGCCTAGTAAGTGTAACCTCAATGCTCACAAACTCTTCTTTATTTATTCCTGCATAAGCATGGACTATTTTCTTACATATATTTTCCATAACAAAATAAGCAGATACTGGAAATCCTGGTATACCCATTACAGGTTTTCCATCAATACTTCCAAGAATAACTGGCTTACCTGGCTTAATAGATACTCCATGTACACAAACTTCACCTAATTCCTCTATTACATCACAAGTGAAATCTTCCCTACCTGCTGAAGAACCTGCATTAACAAGTACAATATCACATTGCTGGGTTGCTTTTTTTATGGCATCTTTAATAAGTGAATAATCATCGGCTACAATATCAAATCTTATGGGCACTCCACCCCATTCCTTGACCTGAGCTGAAAATACTCTTGAATTGAACTCAATAATGTCACCAATTTTAAGTTTCCCACCTGGCTCTACCATCTCAGTTCCAGTTGGAATTATTCCGACCACCGGCCTTTTATAAACATCAATCTTGTTTACTCCGCCTGCAATTATCGCTCCTATGTCAGCAGGCCTTATTACATGATTCGTTGGAATAATAAGTTGTGTTTCAACAATATCCTCTCCAATAGGTCTAATATTTTGCCAAGGGGTAGCACTTTTATAAATAGATATTTTTCCCTTTTCTAAATTTATTAAATCCTCTATCATAATTACACAATCATATTCTTTAGGTATTGGATCTCCAGTATCCACTACTACGTAATCAATCTTTTCCTGCAGTTCTATGTGACTCCGATCTGTTGCTCCATATGTTTTCGTACTCATTGTTGCAATACCATCCATAGCTGAACTATTGTAAAATGGGGAGGATATTTTTGCAAAAATTGGTGAGTATGATACTCTACCTGCCGAATCCCAAGTAATCACATTTTCCTTTTCACCTTTAATATTTGATAACTTATTAAAGTATATTTTAACCGCTTCATTTAAATCCATATTAGATAAAAAGACTTCTTGAGCCAATATTCTCATCCCCTTTGTATTTATATTAAGGCATCATTAAAAATATAACTAATTAGTATAGTAGTCTATTTTGCCCTTATGTCCTATTTTTTCTTATAATTTGTAGACTTCAACTGTTTGATTTTCCTTTAAACCTTCAACATTTTTTTCTATTATAATATATCCAAACGCCTTTGAAAAGGCTGTAATAATTCCTGATTTACCAAACACAGGTTTTGCAACAACTAAACCATCTATTGTTTCAAGTTCTACAGGTAAATATTCTTCTCGTCCCTTAGCCTTGTGATAATTAATGCTCATTACAGCATTTATTCCATAATTTTTTTCATTTTGAGACATTAAACTATATATATAATTTCGTACAAGAATTTTATATATAACGGAGCATGCAAGTGGATGTCCTGGAAGACCAAATATTATTTTTCCATTATGCTTTCCTATTATAGTTGGTTTCCCAGGTTTTACTGCTATACCATGTATTAAAACCTCTCCATCATCGAACGAAGCTATAACCTTTAAGGTATGGTCTTTAGTCCCAACAGAACTTCCTCCTGAAATCAGTACCAAATCACATTCATTAAATGCTTTATTAGTTACACTCTTTAAAAGTTCATAATCATCCTTAATAATTCCATAACTTACTGGCTCGAATCCATCCTCAACAACCAGAGACCAAATTAGGTAAGTGTTTATATCCCGTACCTCCCCTAAACTTGGTTTTTCATTACAAGTTACTACTTCATCACCAGTTGAAATAATGCCAACCTTAGGTCTTTTATAAACCATTAAATCTGAAACACCAATGCTTGCTAGAACACCAATTTCATAGGGTCTAAGCTTGTCTCCCCCTTTTATAACAGTATCCTGAGCCTTGATATCTTCTCCTACTTGTATTACATTATCACCTTTGGCCACAGGTGAATATATAAGCACTGTATTTTTGTCCAAATTATTACTGTATTCAACCATTACAACGCTATCTGCACTTTTAGGAAGCATCCCGCCTGTAGGCACGTATAAACATTCTCCACATTCAATATCTGCTGGAGGAACCTTTCCCATCAACACCTCACCTTTTAACTCTATTATAGAAGGCATTGCCTCGCTAGCTCCAGACACATCTCTTGATATAACTGCGAACCCATCTACTGTGGATCTTTTGAATTCTGGTATATTACAATCAGCTTTTATATCTTTAAAACTTATTCTAGAAACACTTTTCAAAATGTTAATTTTTTCATATCTTAACTTATAGTTAAAAGATTTATCTATTATTTGTTTGGCTTCTTCTACTGATACTACATTAAAAAGTTCCATTCTCATCCATCCTTTTGTCACTTTTTCTTTAACTATCACATGATTGCTATGTTCTAGCACATTCGCTATCTTTACCTGTAAGTATGGCAATCCCATGTGGAATTGAAGATAATATAAATTGAAGATTTTCTGTAGCTCCCTTTGGACTTCCAGGCAGATTAACAATCAAGGTTTTTTTGCGAATTCCTGCAATACCTCTTGAAAGCATAGCCATTGGGGTAATCGCAAGCGATTTCATTCTCATAGTTTCACCAATACCTGGTACATATCTCTCAATTACATTTTGTGTTGCCTCAGGAGTCACATCTCTTTGTGAAAAACCAGTTCCCCCATTAGTTAAAACCAAATCAACCTTAAGCTCATCACATAAATAAATTAATTCTGTTTCTATTTCTTTTTTTTCATCTGATATCATTTTATAGAAAGTTATAATAAAACCTTTGCCTTCTAGTTCTTTTCTTATGGCAGGGCCTGTCCCATCAGTTCTTTCCCCTTTAGATCCCTTGTCACTCATGGTTAATATCGCAGTTTTTATCATTTTCATCGCTCCCTTTTAAAGAATCTTCTGAATTTTAATTTTATATTTAGAACTTCATTTTCATTATACTCTTTATACCGCCCATCGCCTTTATATGCTATATAAATAATTTCTATATGAATTTCTAACAACGTTATTTTACCATATTTTCAATTCATATGGTATTAGATACCAATATATATCTATTATTTGCATCAATTTATTTTGTCTTTTTTACTTAATATGTATTTTTTGTTTGAAATTTTAAAATTTATTGATACAATTAGAATAACAAAAATAATTGAGGATAATGAGCTAGGAGGGATAAATCATGAATGTAATTACATATAAAAATTTACTACTCGAACTTGATAAGGGTAACAATTGTGTAATAATAACAAATTTAAATAATAATAATAATAATAATGTAACATCTCAGAACAAACTTCTTTATACCGATGGAAATCTAAGTGAGTTTAATTGCCAATCGGATTTAGATAAACTACTTTACCAAAAGTCAAAATATGCTTTAGAAACCGGTAATCTTCAATTTGTTAAAAAATCTGAGGATGAAACTTATTTAATTGAAGCATATTTTCCTGAACCACGATTAATAATTTTAGGTGGTGGGCACATTGCTAAACCCTTAGCTGAATTTGCCTCAAAAACAGGATTTTCGGTTACAGTTATCGATGATAGACCATCATTCGCAAATAGTGAACGATTCCCTACTGCACGAAAAGTAATTTGCGAGAGTTTCGATAACTGTTTTGATTTTATAAATTTAAATAAATCTGCCTATGTTGTTATTGTAACTCGAGGTCATCGCCATGATATGGACTGTCTTAGACAGGTTTTAAAACATAACACTGCCTATGTCGGAATGATTGGTTCAAAACGCCGTGTTAAAATTGTTATGCAGCAAATGCTAGACGATGGGTATGCTAAGGAAAAGTTAAACGCAGTTAATGCACCTATAGGTCTTAAAATAGGTGCCGTTACACCTGATGAAATAGCGCTTTCTATTATATCACAGGTAATTAGCTACAGAAGACTTGGCAATGTAACCACCTCTGTTACTAATCCTATTAAAACCAATTGGCCAGAATTTGATCATGATGTATTAAATGAATTATGTAAAGAAGAAATTTCTCCAAGAGCACTTATTACGATTATTTCTACTAAAGGCTCAGTTCCAAGAAATGCTGGAGCTAAAATGATTATATGGCCATTTGGAAAGATCTTAGGTAGTATCGGCGGAGGGTGTAGTGAAGGTGAAATAATTAATACCGCCCGTAATTTAATTAAGGATGGTGGATACAAACTTCAAAGCATAGACATGACCGGTACCATTGCGGAAGATGAAGGCATGGTATGTGGAGGCATTATGAACGTTATAATAGAGACTTTTTGAGAATAGAACGCATCATTGCTACCAGCGGCATGCAGATTGCTCAATACGTTTAATCCCAATAATCTCCACATCAGAACTATTTCCCATAAAAATAGTTCTTGGTAATTTACCGAACATTAAACTTTTAAGAACATTGACTAGGATTTTACACAAACTGTTTTTTCTTGATAATTACACATAAAACCATTATAATATCTGTAAACGCTTTATATGAATATGTCTATGTTTTTTCTGGAGGTGTAACCATGTATAATGATATTGTTATGGATCATTTTTCTGATCCAAGAAATGTTGGAGAAATGCCTGATGCAGATGCTATCGGAGAAGTTGGAAACCTAGTAGACGGTGACAAAATAAAAATTTTCATTAAGGTAAAAAACAACCTATTGATAGATATTAAGTTTAAAACCTTTGGATGTGGCGCAGCAATTGCGGCAAGTAGCATGGTTACATTACTGGCAATTAATAAAACACTTACTGATGCCTTAAATATTAAAAATAAAGATGTTTCAAATGCTCTAGGCGGATTGCCTAAGGAAAAGTTGCTTTGTTCAAATATAGCGGCAGATGCATTACACAATGCAATAAAAAATTATTTATCATCTCAAAAATAAATTATATTTATTTTTTAAAGAGAGGAAGTCTTATTTTAATGATTTTATCTAAAAATCAAATTAATAGATATTTAAGACATATAATAATTCCTGAAATAAGTGGACCAGGTCAAAAAAAAATATTAGAGTCAAAAATTTATTTATATTCATCTACAGTACTAGAGGCCTCATCCCTTATATATTATCTTGCTGCCTCTGGAATAGGATACATTTTCTGCTCTTTTAAAGATGACCAGGGCTTTGATGAGTTATATAATAATATAAAAGATTTAAATGAAGATGTAGTTGTTACACTAACTGATAAAAAAATACCAATAGTTCGCGGTAACTCACTTTCTATTGAAGGTTTTGAAATTAGAATATTAATTAGTAACTATGAGGACCTCCAAAGTATGTTGATGCGTTTTGCTAGTAGTCAGACTCCTTCTAAATTCATTCCTACAATACTAGCAATTAATGGTGGATGGAAGGGAATTCTTCAAACATTTTGTAATGAGGTGGATTTTAATTCTTTAATTTCAAATTCCTTAACCTTGGACTCAAATCCCCTCCGAAATAAAGCTTATGCTAAAGAAGGTAATATTCTTTCTCATAACCTTCTTGGAGCACTCACTACAGTTGAATGTGTAAAACTTTGTTTAAATATTGGGACGATATTAGATAAACCTTTATGTTTTGATCTTCTACCAATGAAATTCTACAAATTGGATACTAAGGTCATAAATTCAACAATAATTGATTTTTTTAAAGATAATTACTCTGAGAATCATTTATCTTCATATTTAAAAGAAACTAATAATACTAAAAATCTATCAGATAGTAAAGTATTAATTGTAGGTACCGGAGGACTTGGGTCTCCTGTAGCATTTGCTTTAGCCTGTTTAGGAATTGGAACAATCGGTCTTGTTGATTATGATAAAGTAGAAATTAGTAACCTTAATCGTCAAATACTTCATTCTGCTTCTAGAATTAATATGCCAAAGGTGGACTCAGCAAAAGTTTTCATAAAAAATATTAATCCAGATGTGAATGTTGTAACTTACAATACTGACCTCAATATTAACAATTCTAAAGACATAATTAAAGATTATGATGTTATTATAGATGGCGTTGATAATTTTCCAGCTCGGTATCTTCTAAATGACACATGTTTCTTTTTAAATAAACCGCTTGTTGATGCTGCCGCTGTAAAGCTTCATGGATTAATTATGACAATATTACCAAATGAAGGCCCATGTTATCGTTGTGTTTTCCCCGTTAAACCAGAACAAAATAATGTTATGCGTTGCTCTGAAGCAGGTGTCTTAGGACCGGTACCTGGAGTAATGGGCTTTATTCAAGCAGCTGAAGTTGTAAAACTACTTATGAAAGTTGGCGAAACTTTATATAATCGAATAATCTACTATGATGCCTTAGATTCCGACTTTGATTATATTAACACTAATAAATCACCTAAATGTAATTTATGCGGCACTCACCCAACAATTAATACTCCAGTCGAATATACTAACTCATGTAAATTATAAAAGATAAGGGAATCAGCTAAATTTTTCACTGATTCCCTTATCTAATATAATGTTTAAGCAGGAATTTCAATTTTCTAAACTTCCATTTTGTTACACTTGTCATGCGACGTTTTTTCGTATGTTTCCATAAACTTATGCCTCCACTATTACTTCATCTCCGGCTTTAATATAGCCCTCTTCAAGCACTATAGCAAATATGCCTTCTCTTGGCATTATACATTCACCAACGAGTTTCATAATTTCACAGCCTTTATGACATTCTTTTCCTATCTGCGTTACCTCGAAAAGTACCTCTCCTACTCTAAGTTTAGTTCCAATTGGAAGTTCAAACAAAACTATTCCCTCAGTAGTAATATTTTCAACAAACTTTCCAGAGCACAAACCTTCTACTCCAGTAGCTCTCATTTTTTCAATACTTTCTTCCCCAAAAAAACTCACTTGCCTATTCCCATTTCCTGCATGTGCATCTCCCTCAAGTCCATGATTAATCTTAAAAAAGCCTTTTTCTATAGGGTGTTTTATCACACCTTTTTTCTCACTTATATTTACAGCATTAACCTTTGCCATTACAATTCCTTCCTTTCAAATATTCCTGATAGTTCTGATGTTTTATAAATAAGTTTGTCTATATCTTTCATTACTTTAATATTTCTTCAAAACGTAAAATATCATCGTATTCCTTACTAATAATCCCTTGCTCTGGCATACAATATTGGAATCTTAAATTACATCTGTCAGTTACTGATACCCTTAAGTAATTGATTTTTCTTCCATAACTATCTCCCATATAACCCTCCTCTAAAGTAGAATTATTTTCCCTATTTCAGTATAATCATAGCCACAAAGTATATCAAGCTCGTTTTTAAATTCCTCCGACTTAATTACATTAATGAATTCTGTTATCATTTCCATATTTATAAATTCCTTAGATACAGCAAAATCATATTCCTCATTCCCAAGTTCTACGAAATCAAGGTTCATTAACTTAGCTGCTGAATAAACTCCTAGCCCACAATCTGCATCTCCTGCTGCAACTACTGCCGCAACTGCAATATGTGTAAATTCTTCTCTTTCATACCCAGATATACTTTGTGAATTAATATTAAGTTTTTTTAAGTTATAATCTAAAAATAACCTGGTGCCCGAACCTCTTTGTCTATTAACAAATTTTCCAATTTCTTGTTTTTACAGTATTTACTATTGTTAATGTTATTCTGGTAATTTATTCTCACTTAAAAATTTTCTTGTAACTACTTCCCGGTTTGTACAAACTTAAACAATTTAATAAAAACAAAATGCGTTAGTCAGATAAAATTAATTTTATCTGACTAACGCATTAATACTATATTGATATATTACATACCTTTAAATCACATTTCAAAATAAAAATAAGCTTTAAAGTTGTCTTACTATTACAGAAACTCCATCAGGTATTACTGTTATTGTTGCCTCTTTACCCTTTATCTCAAAAGCTTTTTTAAGTGCCTCTTCAAATGTAAATGCATGTTGCATATGCATTTTCTTTATCATTTCAGGATCACACAAATCTGAAACAAGAATTACAGTAAACTTATCAAGTATTCGTGCAAGTATCTGGAATTCCCATTGGTCTGGTGCCGTTTCATTTCTTCCTACTTTAATTACCTTATCAAGAACCTCTCTTGGGCTACTTGCATTTGCTATATTGTCATAGAATGACTGACCACCATGTCCATCATTACAAGCAGACACCATGATTATAACTCCTCCATCCTTGCAAGTTGCTTCAGCTGCCGTCATACCTTTTACAGACTGATATAGGTTTTGGTCTAGAGGGTAGCCTCCATTAGTCGATATAGCAATATCTGCTTTAACAGCTTTTACAGATGCAAGTTCCATTACAAATTTACACCCCTCAACATGTGCAAGCTCACTATCTCCTGCAAATGCACTTATTATCTTTTTCTCGCTGTCAATAACAACATTTAGTATAAATGCAAGTTTTGCCTCTTTTGCAGCATATAACATATCTATATGAATTGGGTTATTTTTAATAACTCCAGAGCGAGCGAACTCGCTTGCTATAAATTCAGAACAATGATTGGCCATAACTGTCTTTGCTGACGCCACTCCAGGAAGAATGCTTTTGCGACCTCCAGAAAATCCTGCAAAGAAATGTGGTTCTATAAATCCTTCTGCTATTAATAGCTCTGCTTCCATCGCAATCTTATTAAGCAATAATTCTCCACCAGATGGAAGAGTTCCAACATGTACAACAGAATTATAGTCAGTTGATACATGAATTACTATCTTTTCATTATCTACAATTTCTTGTCCAAATTTATTAATCATCTCTTCAGTTGTAGTTGGTCTATGAAATCCAGTTGCAATTAATATTGTTATATCAATTTTAGGATTAATCGCTCTAATTCTCTTAAGAAGTATTGGCATTGTAATTTTACTTGGTACAGGTCTTGTATGATCACTAGTTATTATTACTATGTTTTTCTTGTTTTTAACTAGCTCTTCTAGTTTTACACTTCCAATAGGATTATCAAGTGCTTTGTTTACAATATCCTGCTGAGTGCTTTTTACTTTGAAATCATGAGCCTTTGATTCTAATATCGCCAACAAATTTTTTTCAGGTAGTTCAATTTCCAAAAACCTTTTTGAATATGGTATTTTGACTTTTGTCATTTATATCCCTCCCTACATTGTAAAAAAGCTTGCTCCAAAATAAGTAATTAACCCTAAGATTACTACATATGCTAGGCAAAATTTTAAAGTTGCCTTTAATATCTTACCTTCTGCTCCTACAAGTCCTGTAGCTGCTGTAGCAACCGCAATACTTTGAGGAGAAATCATTTTACCAGCAGTAGCACCACCAGTATTAGCAGCTGCTAACCAGTAAGGACTCATATGCAAATTTCTTGCTACTTCAACCTGCAACGGTCCGAACAATACATTTGCAGAGGTATCACTACCAGTTACAAAGGTACCTAGAGCACCTATAATTGGTGCAAATAATGGATAAAAGCTTCCTGTTACTGCAACAAGTACAACTGCAATGGATGTTATCATTCCACTATGGCTCATTACCTTTGCAAGAGATACAATAGCAACTATAGTAATTGCGGTTTTACTCATTTGTTTACAAGTGTCTAGAAATACTTTCATAATATCTTTAGCTTTAGCTCCCTGAACAAGTCCACCTATAAATGTTGCTATAAATATAAGTGTACCTGGATTTACAATCCATGCAAAGGTACTAAGTGCTGCATGTGGACCATTATATATCATAAATGATGATTTTAAAGTTGATAATGGTTTATTGATTGCTGGAACTAAAGAACTTGTTATTAAAATTAAAGTTAAGATTAAAATAAATGGAACCCATGCTATAAATGCTTTGTGTAAAGATATTTTAACCTTATCTGTAGCTGCAGTTTTTTTGTAGAATACTTTAGCTATTGTAACTGTTACAATGATACATATTATTGAACCTATTAATGCTGGAAGTTCAGCACCCATAGTTTTTGCTACTAAAAGTTCTGGTATTGCAAAAGATAGTCCTGAAGCAAGACAAATTAGAACTACTCCCTTTATGGCCTTTAAACTTTTACCTGTCAGCATTACCAGTATTAATGGTAAAATTACGATTAATACAAATAATTGAAGTCCAACTGCATAACTTAAAGTAACTGGATTAATTCCTGCAACTTTTGCAAGAGTAGTTACAGGTAAACCTATTGCTCCAAAAGCTGTTGGCGTTGTATTTGCTATAAGACATATTATTGCTGCAAATATAGGATCAAAACCAAGTGCGGCTAAAATACTTGCAGGTATTGCAACTGCTGTACCGAAACCTGCAATTGCTTCAAGAAATCCACCGAATCCCCAAGCAACAATTAAAACAAGTATTCTTCTATCAGTTGTTATTCCTGTCATCATATCCTTTATTACATCCATGCTTTTTGTATAAATAGATAAATTGTAGGTAAACACTGCTGCTATTATTACAGCAATTATTGGCCATATTGCCATTGTTGCACCCTCAAGAGTTGCTGTAAGTGCTTGATCTATTGGCATTTTCCAAACTAAAACTGCAAGTATTATTGTAATTACAAGTGTAATTGAACATGTTTTATGTCCTGGCATTTTTAATACACCTAGGGACACCATTAACCATACTATAGGGATAAGTGCTATGAAAAATAATAAATAAGTATTCATGTTGTATTCTCTCCTTTACTTAGTAATATTATTAGCAATTTTAAATCGTTTACATAAAGGCATTATAATATCGCCAACATCTCTAAAAGACATTGGGGTTATATCCGTTTTATTCACAAACCTTTCCTGGATCTAATATATTTTCAGAATCAAATGCTAATTTTATGTTTTTCACAAGAAATACACATACTGGACCTAATTGTTTTAGAATATAAGCTTTATTAGCATACCTTAAACATTTTACAACCTACATTAACTTCGATTTTTTATAATTGTATTCGATCGCACCAAAAGGGAAAATTTTATTAATTGTTTAACGTTTGTTTTATTTACTCGCCCTTAATGATAACTTAATTTACTCATGAATATTCCTCCTTCTTCATATAAACTAATATTTTCATATGTATTCCCCTCCTATATTT
>NZ_JAHLEC010000028.1 GCF_018861705.1 Clostridium psychrophilum
TTTAGAAATGAATAAAAATAAACATTAACATTAATAAAGATAAGTAAGAAATCATTCGTATTATTTAAAGAAGGTTTCTTATCAAACTTATAATTAGATTATACAAGGGGGATAATATTAAAATGGATAATTTATTTAATTACTTACCAGGATTCAGAACTAATACAACATGGAAAAAGGTAGTAGCAATATTCTATTATGGAATATGTGTAGCTATGATACCTTATCAGGGATTCTTATCATTTCTAGTAGGTTTAGCCTTTCCTTTCATATTCTTTTTTGTGAAAGACAGAAAGAAACTTAAAGTGTCACCTACCCGTAACAAGATTAATAAAATAGGAATTGTATTTACTGTAATATGGTTTGGTTTAATGATTAGCATGGGTTCTAGTATGGCTAATACAGATAAAATTGCTAGTGCTAAAGCTATTCAAGTGCAGAAGCAACAAGCTATCGTTACTGCTAAGAAAGTAGCTAATGATAAGGTTTTGGCTATTGCTAAAGCTAAATCAGACAAAATAATAGCAGATAAGAAAGCTATTGCAGATAAAAAACAAGCTATAATTGATAAGAAGATTGCTGATGCGAAAGCTATTCAAGATAAAAAAGATGCAGACGCACAAGCAGTAATTGATGCACAACAAGCTCAAGCTAAAGAAGATGCAGATGCTAAAGCAAAAGCTAAACAAGATGCTATAGACAATGCATCTGCAGAAGATACTTCTGCATTAAATTCAGCAGAGACATATGGCAACACTATGAATATGTCTAAGGATGGAATATACGACCAGTTAACATCAGCAAGTGGAGATAAGTTTACAGCAGAATCAGCACAGTATGCTGTAGATAATGTAAAAGTTGATTATAACGCAAACGCATTAGCATCAGCACAAACATACCAAAAGAGTATGAATATGTCTCCAAGTGCTATTTATGACCAATTAATATCAACAAGTGGTGATAAATTTACAGCAGAACAAGCTCAATACGCTAGAGATAATTTAAAATAATTAAACTAAATATTATATGAGACTGCCATAAATGGTCGTCTTTTTTATTACGTTTCTTCCATTTTTAAGATTGTTCATAAAAAGAAAATAAAATCCCATATATTAGTGTCTATAAAACATATGATTTAGTACACATATGAAAACAAAGATAAATTCTAATAGACGAAGATAGGCATATGCAATTTATGATAATAAATATCTATGATATTAGTACATCATTTCATAGACAGTAGTTGATTAGTGTACTGTGAGTAACAGTATCATAATGTATACATTTCAATAGACTTTAAACAAATTATAATATGTGGCTATAGGCTATGTTGTGATTATCATAATGTATACACCAATATTTATAAAACGTATCAATAAAAGTCTATACATTACGATACTAACGTGGTACAATATCCTTAGATAGTAGATTTAAGGAGGAGTAACAACATGAGAGTATACGGTTATCATCGAACTTCAACATCTGAGCAACATCTCGATAGGGGAATTAAGGAAATTAATGAGCATTGTCTCAGTAATAATATAGAATTAGAGTATATATTCACTGACCAAGCAACAGGAAAGAACTTTAACAGACCAGATTACATACAATTAAAGAAGCAAGCTAAGAAGGGTGATATCATACTTATAACAGAGGTTGATAGACTAGGAAGAAACAAGAGAGATACACTAAATGAATTAAGATATTTTAAAGACAATAACATAAGGGTAATGATATTAGAATTACCAACTACCTTAGTTGATTATAGTGGAATGAAAGATGATATGGCTTCAATGATGATGGAAACAATTAATAATATGCTAATAGAGATGTATGCTTCATTCGCTCATGCAGAAATGTTAAAACGTCAGAAAAGACAAACAGAAGGTATTGAAGCCATGAAAGAACGTGGGGAATGGGATAAATATGGTAGACCTACTACAATTAAGATTGATGAAAGATTTATAAGTGCATACACAGCATGGAAGGCAGGAGAAGGCACAGCAGTAAAGGCAATGGAGAAATGTAGTATGACTAAGGCTACATTCTACAGAAAAGTTAAAGTGTATGAAGAAGGTTTGAAATAGACCTTCTTTTTTTATGTGTTAGCGATTTTTATAATTTATTTTGAGGTTCCACGAGCATCTGTAAGCAACGATATTAATGAAGAAGTGTCATTACACCTATTAAAATTTCACATAGGATATCTGTCCCAGAGGGTGGGGGTATTTCACAATATTGAATTCTTTTGTTTGTGATATATACCACTTAGTAGTTCAACAAAGACAGGATGACATGAAATAACACATTAAAGAAGCAGTATGTAAAAATAATCCTATTCTAAAAATAAAAACTTTTGAAATTACAATATACATTTTTGAAGCATATAAAGAATAGTATTAACAAATGTTTAGAAGGCTATATAGTATAAGATGAGCATCCATTGATTGGGTGCTTTTTATTTTGTAATAAAAATATTTAATTATGAATAATATCTCGTAGAGGTGATATTATGAAATTTGATGATGAAGAGAAATTTGATACTGATAAAGACGAGTTAGTTTGGACTAAGATTATAACCATTTTTCAAGATGCGACGGATAATTTTAAAACTACACATATAGTAAAACGTTATAAAACTGAATCGGATGAAGAATATTTCTTATTTGAGTATATCATGGCTGACAATAATGGTAATATAGTAAATAATTTTAATGGCTATCACTGGAACGAAATAGTAAAACAAATTGATATTCCAGATTATTCTTATATCTATGCTCAAAATGTTACTAATAAGGATGATTATAGAATAGTAACAAGTGGAATAGTAATAAAAAAACAAATAGAGGAATGTATGAGAGAACAAGAAGTTGAAAACAGTCAAGAGTACAATACTATGAGAAAACCAAAACCTACGAGTGGTATTAAAAAATGTTATCGTAGATTACTCAAAACACTAAAATGATAAATGATTTTAAAAAACATAGAAGCTATTATTTGCTTCTTTTTTCTTGTGTAGAAAAATTTTAATGGAATGCATAAGGTTATATTAAGTCAAATTTATACCAATTAAATGTAGATTGTAGGCGATTTATATGACTTTCAACTATTGAGATATATTCTTAATGTAAATAGAATTTTAGAGATGAATTTAAGCTTTGGTTAAATTGGTGTAGGAGCAATCCTACATCTTTTATATGTTGCCTTATTTCAAGGTGATACCAAAAATTTTAATTCTCATTGAAATTATAATTTAATAAAATGCGACATAAGAAAGTTGTACTTTTCCTTAAGTACAACTTTCTTATGTAAGCATAATAGGCTAAAACCTATATATTAAAAAACATATATTTCTAATGGTAGATTGTAATTATTAGCTTATCTAAATTGTTTATCCATATTTTTATTAAAGTTCTCAACCTTATCTCCAAATCCTTTTACACTATCTAAAACATCTTCTTCAGTATATTCCATTGATTTACTCATAATCCAAGGTACTTTCTTTACGTCGGTATTATATAAAATCTGTAATATATCATTCATATCCCATAATTCTAACCAATCAATTTTCTCAGCATACTCAATTGCATTAGAGTTATACCAACTTGTAGTTATAAAGATTGCTTTATTTGCACTATCACCAATACACGCTCCAATTAATTTTTGTAACAAGACACGTCCAATTTCTCCATTCCAATGTTTTACCTCTACAAAGAATTTATTGCCATCTTTAAAAGCTACACAATCTTTTCCACCATCTTGTGATGCTTGAGTCACCTCACTATCATATCCATTTGCATTTAGTAATTCATTACAGAATACTTCAAATTGTCTAGGGGGACATTCTTTTTATATCTTGTTGCAGTTTCAATGAGTTCATTCCTATATCTTTATAATGTTTATAATCGATTATTCTCTTAATTAATTTGGATAATACACTCACTGCTAAAACTGCAATTTCTATTATTCCTGTCACTGTGTAGAATATCATTGTGCATAAGAATGTTATAAAACCTACAACTGTAAACACACTGGAGAACGACCTTTTATATCGCTTATATCTATGATTATGTGAAGCAGGCAGTAAAAATCTATTTTTTCTCATATTAAAGCCTCCCTTATAATTGCATTTTTAAAGCCATTATTATTATGCGTAAATAACGTATTATTATCCTTAGGTAATGTGACTAAAAACTAGGAGAAATGAGTCTATAAGCAATATACTAATAGTCCTATACTTTGTAATATTATGAAAATAAGGTATAATATTTATGGAATAATATTTATGGAATAAAATATTAGAATTTAAGAAATACAAGAA
The DNA here is from genome assembly GCF_018861705.1 of Clostridium psychrophilum. Lineage (GTDB taxonomy): Bacteria > Bacillota > Clostridia > Clostridiales > Clostridiaceae > Clostridium_AD > Clostridium_AD psychrophilum. The sequence goes on from NZ_JAHLEC010000028.1 coordinate 4,322, forward strand.
ATTTTTAAAAATAGCTAAGTCATAAAATATTAGTTTTAAATTGATATTGAAATAATAGCTTTAATTATAATAGTAGTACATATAAATAACTTATGGAGGGATATATAATGAAAAAAAAATTACAAGTATTTGTATCATCAACTTACGAAGACCTTGTAGAAGAACGACAAACAGCTGTACAAGCTATATTAAATGCAGGGCATATACCTGCAGGAATGGAATTATTTACATCGGGTGATGAAAGTCAAAAGGATACCATAAAAAAATGGATTGATGAATCAGATGTATATTTTTTAATCCTGGGAGGTCGGTATGGAACAATTGATAAAAGTACTGGCAAAAGTTATACTCAGTGGGAATATGAATATGCTGGTAAGGTTGGAAAACCTCGCTTTGCTGTGGTTATTACTGAAGATGCATTAGAAAAAAAGGTCAGAGCAAAGGGAACTAAAATGATGGAAAAGGATAACCCACTGCTATGTAAAGAATTTCGAGATGAAGTATTAAGCAAGGTATGTAAGTTTTATGATGACACAAAGGACATTCAACTTGTAATATTCCAAAAATTAGCTGAATATGCAGATGATGAAGCTTTGGTAGGATGGGTATATGGTAAAGAATTTATTTCTAGTGAAGAATTATTAAAGATTAACGAGGAAAATAGAATGTTACGTGATGAAAATGAAAAATTAAAGAAAGACCTAAAAAGTAGAAGTAAAGAAATATCGATAGATAAAATATCATTTTATTCTAAACAATTTGAATCAAGGACTCAAAGAATTTTGAAACTTTTAAATTATGAAGAAATCTATGGTATAATTTTATGGTGTGAATCTGAAGATGATGAAGTAGAAATTAATTTTGAAGTAGAAAATATATTAGAAAAGTTTTCCCCTTATTTTGAATATAAAGAAAAAACAAATAAGGAATTTGGAAGTATTAATTTTGTATGTGTTGATGATGATAAAAATAATTTGAATTTGGCTAATATTTTAGGAGATATAAGATTACAATTAGAACATATACCAGATAAAAGTGAAATGGATTTTAAATTTATAATAATTAGCAATAGAATTGATGTCATAAACAAAGATAAGACTTATAGTTACTTTGATAATATGGTAGGTAAAGTCGATTCCTGTATAAAAGACAGGGTATGTTTTGAGATTTGGGATGATGGAAAACTTAATGAGATTGAAGAAATATTTGGTATAAATTTTATTGAGAGCAGTATTCTTGTGTGAATTTTATGCTGTATCGTGATGTAGAGTATTAAATTAGAAAGATGATTAAAATTGATAATAGAGTTGCTTAATAAAATTTAAGTTTGATTCATATTGGAGCAGAAACAATATGTCCCCTTTTACATTTCAGAAATTGGTATTTTATTAGTAATAAAATGATTGTATAATTAATACAATCATTTTAGAGGTGATATTATGATAATTGATAAAGAACGGGGGTTTGAGACTGCGAAAGATGAACTCATTTGGGTTAAAGTTGTTAGTATTTTTCCACTTGAGATAAAAAACACTAGAACCACACATATAGTAAAATATTATAAAACTGATGCTAATGATAGGTACTGTTTATTTGAGTACGTTATGGCACGGAATAATGGTAGTATGGTAGATAATTTTTATGAACATCATTGGAAAGAAATAATTAAACAAGTTGACTTTTCAAATAGTTGTTATATTTATTCACAAGACATTACAGATTTAAATCATTTTGTCTTAGTTACAAGGGGAAAATCAATTAAGATAAAAGTCGAAGAATATATAAGCGAACAGGAACATAAGAATTATGATGAACACAAAATCTCAAGTAGGTAAATCATAGTAAATAATAATTCATTAAAACATCAGATTAAAGTATTTATAAATCTAAGTAGTGTATGATTTTTGACTGAAAAGTTGATTGTGGTACACTATTTTGTTTTTTATTTGATTGTTACTTCTATAAATATGGTATAATTTCAATATAGTTATGTGTATGGAACAAATTAAAGACAAAAGTATGTAATGGTATCTAAAGTTAGGCATATGAGTGCTTTAAAATATTTTTAAATCATTCAGACAATTAATTCATGGAGTAAAGGGTATGGAGTTTAAAAATGTTTACATAATTAATTGTAATGAGGAAAATATCACTCATGTAAATAGCATAGATAATAACTTAGAGGAAGAGCGAAGATTATTTTATGTAGGAATTACAAGAGCCATAGATAATGTTTGGTTATGTATTTGTAAAAATGTAAAAGGAAAAGCAAAAGTTACCTCACGATTTATAAAAGAATGCAAAATCTTAGGGGTTAGTGATTCTGATTTACCTTTTAAAGAAGGAGATGAGGTGCTTCATAAAAGCTTTGGAAGTGGAGTTGTAGTTTCAATTACTAGTAAAGATTTAGAAATTAAGTTTGAGGGAGATGTTACACGTAAATTTGATACTGATATTTTATATAACAATGCTCTGATTTCAAAAAAATAACAAAAGGCTACTTGCTGAATTTCGGCAGGTAGCCTTTTTTCATACTTAATGAGAATATTCTTTAATCATTTTTTTTAATGTTTCTTGTATTGGCTCAGTTCCATTAATAAAAACAGATACATTATTACAAATTTTTTTATATTGATCTACAATAAGTTGTAATGATGGATCATCATGTTCTTGCTGACTTACATAAATTACAAAAGCTGACGTATTGCATACTATTACTTCTTTAACGTTCATAATTACGCCTCCAAAATCTGAATATAGGATATTTAATTTCTACTATACAACATGTCCAACAATTCTGCAATACAAATATTAAAAATAAAATAAATGTCATAAGTAACGTAACATTCTGAATATTAATATAATATGTGATAATTATAATTATGCTAAGCTACAATAAATGTTAAATTAAGAACTTAGTAGATTAATTTATTACAAAATTACCTTATGATAAAAGTAAAAAGATAAATTAATATGTAGAAGGGGGATATATTAATATGCTAACTTTTATAGTTATGGTGGGTGTATTAACCGCTTGTGGAGTTTTTTCAGTATGGTTATTACTAAAAATAGCTAATTTTTCATCGGTTAAACAATCACAGCTAAAAGCAAAGCAAAGGACAAAGAATAATTAGCATCTAACCATAGGCTAAAGATAATAGTGGAAGTATACACTTAGTAAAAGATTATAAACTTAACCCTTTGAGAAATATTATATATTTAAGTACATAAGAGCTAATAATGAAAAAAATTGTTTAAGATTAGAAACAAATGGAAAGTAATAAAAAGGGATATACAAGAATATAAAAGAATATTTGAGTAAGAAAATCGTTGCAACATTAATTATGAGTTTTATTGTTTTATGTAAGATTAATGGATAGTTGAATTTTAAGTACATTTTTGCAAATAAACGTGTAAATTTAAAATTTAACTTGTTGCAGTAAAAAGATAAAACACATATAATGTAATGAACAACAATAATTGACAAGGCAGTTGAATATTATATAATATAAGACTAATTGTTTATTTAGGAGGAGATTTTATGGTTGCCTTTAAAAAGATGTGGGATGATGTGTTACTAATTTTATCAAATGAGAATTACTCAGGCATTAATGTTTTGGAAAGGTTTAATTGTGGATTTACCGTAAAAGAAGAAAATGATGTAACTTTTGTTACAAGGGATGATTTTGTAGATTTTTGGTGCAGATTGTTATACTATACTGAATTATCTTTAGACGATATCATGGATGATAAAAAATTGAAATCAAAGTATATTTACACAATTATAAAACAATTGCCATATGTATCAGAGAGTTCTGGTGTAGTTAAGTTAGTACAATAGTTTTATTGAATGTTTTTATGTAATGCTATATAATTTTATTAAGCTCATATTCTATGAATATGAGCTTAATTCATATTCACTTAGATTATATTTAAATAATGTTGTGAGGAAGAGGTATAGAAATGGAAATCACAAATGTTAATGCGAAGGAACTTATATTTGCTTTAGATATAGGGACAAGATCTATTTTAGGGACAGTTGGTGTAATTCAAGAGAAAAAGTTTCAAGTTCTTTTTGAGAGCTATGTAGAACATGAAGAAAGAGCTATGATAGATGGTCAAATTCATGATATTCAGTTGGTGGCTAGTGGAGTAATAAAGGTAAAAAAAGAACTAGAGAGTAGCTTGAATATGCCATTAACTAAAGTTGCAATTGCAGCGGCAGGAAGATTTCTTAGGACAACATCAATTAAGGCTGAATTAGAAATTGAAGATGATGTAGAAATTGATAGGGAAACAATTCGAAGTTTAGAGCTTACTGCAGTGAAAATGGCTGAAGATGAAGTTTCAAGAACTTCTGAGGGGAAGCTTTATTGCGTAGGATATAGTGTGAAAAATTACTACTTAAATGGATATATAATTACAAATTTGAGATCACATAAGGGAGAAAAGATTGCAGTTGATATAATAGCTACATTTCTTCCACGTTCGGTAGTTGATAGCCTCTATGCTGTTGTGAATAAGGCGGGGCTAGAAGTTATAAGTTTAACACTCGAGCCTATAGCTGCTATGGAAGCTGCTGTGCCACAAAATTTACGGCTTTTAAATTTAGCATTAGTTGATATTGGAGCAGGCACATCTGATATTGCTATTAGTAGTAAAGACACTATAAGTGCATATGGTATGGTACCTATTGCAGGGGATGAGGTAACTGAGCTAGTAGCACAAACATATTTAGTCGATTTTAACACAGCTGAAATAATCAAAAAACAATGCAGTGGGGATGCTAAAATAAAATACATAGACGTTTTAGGACTTGAGAATGAAATTGAACCTGGAGAAGTACTAAAGATAATTAATCCTATAGTTATAAAAATTGCTGAAGAAATAGGTAATAGAATAATCGAATTAAATGGGGGGAAAGCTCCTAACGCTGTATTTCTTGTAGGAGGGGGTGCACATACGCCTTTAATAAAAGAAAATATTGCTAAAATATTAAATCTACCAATACAAAGGGTTGCAATAAAAGGCAGAGAATCAGTGACTAACTGTATATGCGATGGTGCTTTAGGAAGTATCGGTGTTATAGTTTTGGGTATAGCATTAATATCAATAAGGAGATTGGGAAATGATTTTGTTGACGTAATATTAAATGACAAGATTATAAGCTTATTTAATTCACATATTCATACGGTTATGGATGTAATGGTTCAAGATGGTATTAACCCTAAAATACTTATAGGTAAAAATGGTCATAATATAAGATTCACTATTAATGAAATAAAACGAGTGGCATTTGGAACTTTAGCTAAGGGAGCTGAAATTAGAATCAATAGTCTGCTTAGCAATATTGATTCGCAGGTAGTTGAAGGTGACATTATAGAAGTCAATTTTTGTAAGGATGGAAAGAGCGCTGAGCCTAAAATTATTGATTATATAAAAAATATACAGAACGTGAGTTTTTATTTAGAAAATATAATACAAAATATTGAACCTATAGCATTCATTAATGGTGTACAATCGCAAATTAACGCTATAATAAAAGAAGGCGACGAAGTTTCAATAGTTTTACCTACTACCATTAGCGAATACATAAAGTATTTTTGCGATAAAAATGAAAAATCAACTTTTATAATCGATAATAAAAAACTATTGAAGGATTATGTTATAAAAGAGGGAGATAGAATATATAAAGTGCCTGTAAAGGTCGAAATGGTTAAGACTAGCAAGCAAGTATGCAAGGAAGGACAAAAAAAATCAGAGCTAGTTAATGATGAATATGTTAATGTTAAAGATGTAGATAACAAAATTAATATATCAAATCTTGAAGTAAATGTTGAAGTAAATAAAAAAATAATAACTCTTAAGGGTAAAAACAAATATGTATTTGTAGATGTTTTTGATTATGTGGAATTTGATCTATCTGTATCAAAAGGAAATCTAGTACTTACTATCAATGGTAAAAAGGCTACATACTACGCTCCATTAAATGATGGAGATGTAATTGAAATATATTGGGAAAATAACATTAGCGCATCGGAGCAAAATTAATTTTTTGAAGATGTATTATAAGTGAAGAGGTGTATAAATTGGATTTTTTATATTTGGCAAAAAGTATTGAAAATGAGTTAGTAGATATGAGACGTGACATACATGAAAATCCAGAATTGGGGTTTGAGTTATTTAGAACATCTCAAAAGATAAAGGATTTTTTAACAAAAGAGGGAATTGAATTTTATGATGTAGCACAAATGGGTATTTGTGCTATTATTAGAGGACGCGGTGAGAAAACTGTCGCTTTAAGAGCAGATATGGATGCACTTCCTCTTCAAGATAAAAAAACATGCGATTACAGTTCCAAAATTAATGGCAGAATGCATGCTTGTGGACATGATGCACATACTACTATTCTTTTAGGAACAGCTAAAATATTAAACGGCATGAAAGATGAACTTCGAGGAAATGTTAAGTTATTTTTTGAACCAGCAGAAGAAACAACGGGTGGTTCGCCTATAATGATTAAAGAAGGGGTACTTGAAAATCCGAATGTGGATGCTATTATTGGTCTTCATGTGGAAGAGTGGCTAGAAGCTGGAACCGTTGGTTTAAAAAGAGGCGTAGCATATGCAGCATCAAATCCATTTACTATAAAAATAATTGGTAAGGGAGGACATGGTGCAAGTCCACATATGACAATAGATCCTGTTGTCATTGCTAGCAATGTAATTATTGCACTTCAAAGTATTGTAAGCCGGGAGATTCCACCAACAGATCCTGCTGTTGTAACCATAGGTTCGATACACGGAGGAACAGCTGAAAATATTATACCAGAAGATGTAACAATATCAGGAATTATTAGAACTATGAAGAGTGAGCACAGGGAATATATAAAGACTAGATTAGTTCAAATAGTTGAAGGCATAGTTAAAGCTATGAGAGGAAAATGTGAAATTGACATTGAAGAAAGTTATCCCTGCCTTTATAATGATGATGACTTAGCTACGATGTTTGAAAATAAGGCAAGTGAATTAATTGGAGAGAATAATGTTTGTAAATTAGATCAGCCTACTATGGGTGTCGAAAGTTTTGCTTATTTTTCAATGGCAAGACCAGCACTATTTTACTTTTTAGGAAGTGGAAATAAACAAAAAGGTATAGTTAATCCAGCGCACGGAAGTTTATTTGATATAGATGAGAGCTGTTTATCTATAGGTGTAGCTATGCAATGTAAGTTAGCTTATGAATTTTTATTGAATTCATAAGGCAATTTAGTATATAATTGATGCTTGATGTGATTTTTAAAGTGAAAAATAAGTATGTGTGAAATTCGTCAATAGATAAAAGAGAACTAGGAGGATATGTATGAGGATAGAAATTGGACCCAATGAAGCAGGACAAAGAACAGATAAATTCATGAGAAAAGTACTTGGAGATGTGCCTTTAAGCAGAATATATAAAGCTTTTAGAAAAGGTGATATTAGGGTTAATGGTAACAAAATCAAGGAAAAACATTCTTTAGTAGAAGGCGATATTGTTGAAACAAAATATATTACAAGTGATTTTAAAAAACCAGATTTTATAAGAATAGATAATAAGTTGAAAATAACATTTGAAGATTCTAATATATTGATGGTGGAAAAGTGGCCAGGAGTTTTAGTTCATGCAGATCAAAAGGGTGGCGAACCTACTTTAACAGATTATGTACTTTCTTATTTGTTTGATAAGGGTGACTATAATCCAGAAAGCGAAATAACATTTACTCCATCACCCTGCAATAGATTAGATAGAAACACTTCAGGTATGGTTATATTTGGTAAAAATTTCAAATCTCTTAAACTTCTAAATGAAATGATTAGAGAAAGAAATATTGAAAAATATTATATGGCACTAGTAACAGGAAGAATTAGAGACGGAGTTTATGAGGGATACATATATAAAAATGAAGATGCAAACATATCACAAGTATTTGATGTGAAAATGCCTGAAACAAAACGAATAGCAATGGACGTTAAAACTATACAAAGTTGTGGTACATTTTCATTATTAGACATTAATCTTTTAACAGGGAGAAGCCATCAGCTTAGGGCGCATTTAAGCCACCTGGGTAATCCTATTGTTGGGGATCCTAAATATGGAGATAAAAAAATGAATAGCTTTTTTAATAACAAGTATGGTTTGGATAGTCAATATCTATACGCATATAAGGCAATGTTTAAGAATTGCCCAGAGGACTTAGCTTATATGGAGAATAAAACTATTGCAGAGAGTTTACCACCAGCATTAAAAAAGATTAAGAGGGATGTATTTAAATTTTAGAGGGTGAATTAAATGAGTGAGAAAATAAAGGTAAACAAGCAATCTACCACAAAAGGTTTTGCAGTATTATCTGCAGCAGGTTTTATAGTCAAGTTTTTATCCCTACTATACATACCTTTTCTTGGTAAAATTTTAGGAGAGGCTGGGCTCGGGGTATATTACTCTGCATACAATATATTTACATATGTTTATATATTAACAAATGCTGGTATTCCTGTGGCTATTTCAAAAATCGTATCAGAACTTATAGCTCTTGGAAACTATAAGGATGCTGTAAAGACTTTTAAAATAGCTAGATTTTCCCTTTTAGTATTAGGAATAGTTATGTCACTTTTAATGCTCATTTTAGTAGTGCCTATATCTAATTTAACACAAAGTGGTTCTGCAAGATTAGCAATTATAGCACTCGCTCCAACTGTTTTACTTACTTCTGTTTTATCAGCGTATAGAGGGTATTTCCAAGGAAGAGGGAATATGACACCTACTGCAGTATCACAGGTATTTGAACAGCTTGCAAACACTGTATTCAGTTTGGTTTTTGCAGCATGTTTTATAAAGTTTGGAGTAGCTGCAGGAGCGGCAGGTGGAACCGTTGGTACCACTGTAGGAGCATTAGTTGCTGTAATATATATGATCCATTATTATAGGAAAAACAAAGTATTTAGAGTTCCAAAAGGATTTAATCAATTAGAGATAAAAAGATTAACTAATAAAAAAATATTTAAAAAATTATTAGGTGTTGCTGTGCCAATGACAGTATGTTTAGGAATACAACAGTCAGGGTTGTTAATTGATTTAGGTGTCGTTAAATCAAGAATGTTAGTTGCTGGAATTGGTAGTGTACAGGTTAATGTTTTATGGGGTATTTTAAGTAAGTATACAACATTGATAAATGTGCCTATAGCTATTATTACATCACTTGCTATAACTATCCTGCCATCTATTTCAAGTTTGATGGCACTTAGAGACAAAAAGGCTGTAAGAAATAAAATTAATTATGCCTTTAGGTTATGTTTCTTGGTAGCAGTACCCTCTGCGGTTGGGCTTGCTGTTTTAGCTTATCCAGTAGTGAATCTAATACAATATGGGTCTAGTGTTGGACGGTTACTTATATACGGGTCAGTTGTAATAGTACTTATGGCTGTGGTTAGCATACAAACTTCAATTCTTCAAGGGCTTGGAAAACTTTACTTAGTTACCATTTATGCAGTTTTGGGTATGATAGGAAAAATAATTACTAATTATATTTTTGTAGCAATTCCAAGCATCAACATATTAGGTGCAATAATGGGAAATGCGGTAAGCTTTGCAATACTTTTGATATTGAACTATATTACAATTAATAGAGTTGTAAAAGTTAAAACTAAATTAGTGAGTCATGCAATAAAACCTATAATTGCCTCAGTTGTTATGGCTATAGTTGCTAGATTATTTTATAATAGCTTTAATTTTATATTTAGCTTAATTCGTGGAGGATATATTGCAAGTGCAATTGCTTTATTAATTTCTATAATCTTCGCAGTATTAACATATTTTTTCGCATTGGTGTTTATAGGTGGATTAACTAAAGAAGACTTGGAAATATTTCCAAGTAAAATTACGAGATTTATACCTAAATTCATTTTATCTAGAATTAAATAGAAATAGAACAAGTCTAAGGCTAATCAATGCGGTTGCTAACAGCATTAACCGCAATGATGATTAAAATGTATCAAAGATGATAATTAAGAGCATCTATGATGATAATTAAGCCATAGGCTTGTTCCATTTTTTTGTAAGGAGTAAAGAAAATAATAATAGAGAGAACCCAGTAGCAATAATTGTAATATTTTTTGTTATGAAAAAAGTATCTGGTATAGTATTTTGTAAAATTCTTAACATAAGGTACAAAAATGTGCTAAGACAAATATCAATTAAAATTTCACCAGATGAAAAATGTATATAACAACTTTTTTTTATAGATGATATATTCATTATAAAGTTTAGAATAGAGGTTATGAGTAGAGTTATTCCATAGCCTAAAATATTTATATTTGGAATACCTAATAATATATACAAAAGGACAAGTTCAAGAATTGAGATTACCACTGAGTTAATCAGAAGAGCTTTTTGCATTCCTAGCCCATTTAAAATTCCAAAGGTTGAACCAGACATGTACATAAATGGTGCACTTAAAGCAGCAAGTCGTATATACAATCCTAAGTCATATCTGTCAAAAAATAATTTCCCAAGTGCGTCTCCACTGCATAAACATATTATCATTGTCGAAATACCTAGTAAAAATGATATTTTTATAACTTCTTTAATTCTACTTTCGAGACCGTTATAATCATTTTTAGTAATACTTTTAGTAATATCAGGAGTGAGCATAGTTGCCATGGACATTACGATAATAAAAGGGAAGAAAACTATGCTCATTGCCATACCTGAGAATTTACCTATTAAGGCTAAACTCTGCGTATATTCTATGCCTGAATAAACTAGGCGTCCAGGCACAATTAGTGTGGATAATGCTGAAATTACGGTATTTAGAAAACCATTTAAACATAAAGGAAATGAAACAACAAGAACATTAAATAAAAGCTGAGCTCTTCCCTCAGTCTTTTTAACAATGATTCTAAACTTATTTTTGCTTTTTTCATAGAAGATAAATAATAAAATAAAACTTATAAGTTCACCAATAGATAGTGAGATATATGTAGCTGTTACTGTAGCAGTTACATTTTTTAATGCAAAGAAATTTATAATTCCTAGAATTATTGCCATTCTTACTGTTTTTTCAACAATATCTATGATTGCAGGTACCTTAACATTGGATATGCCATAGAAATATCCTTTATAGATGGAAGAAAGTGCAACAAAAATTAAAGCAGGGCATATAACCCAAAGAGAGTATAGTGTTCTTTGATCTTTTATTATATATGTGCTGATGAAAGGTGAAAAAACAAATACTGCAATTGCTATTATTATAGATAACGCAAGATCAAAAACTAAGGAAGTATGTATTGTTTTGTTTAGATTACCATAATCATTCATTCCGTAATAAGATGAGGATTCTTTGGAAATAGCTGTTACCATGCCCCCACAAATAAGGCAAGTAAATAAATCGTATATAGGCATTACTAGGCTATATAAACCCATACCTTCAGCACCTAATTTTTTTGAAAGTAAAATTGAAAACATAAATCTTAAAATTCCAGCCGTCAAATTTGAAATTGTAAGTATTATCGAATCTCTGTAGAAATCATCTTTAATCATAAAAGGTTCCCCCTAGGTTTTAAACGTTAGTAAATAACAGTTATCAATAATTAATATGTTGAAATTTATAAATATATTCTATAAGGCATAGCAAAATAAAAAACAAATTATTTGCCTCAGTTCTAAAATAGTGTGTATATTAGAATATTTAGATGATATTAATACATATATTTTAATCAGTATAAATATACATAATTTAGAGCATTTATAATATGGGGGGTTAATATGAAGAAAACCATTGGATTTATAGTTATTTTAACTGCAATAGCTTTTACACTATTTTTATTTAAAAATTCTGTAAAAGATTATAGTGTTACCGTTAAAGATGGGCTTATAAAATCACAAATTTTATTTAAAGGGTTAAATAATGCAGTAGATTTTACAAAAGATAATAATGGAAATTATTATGTTGCTTTTAAAGATAAAGTACAGTACATAGATAAAAAAGGCATCTCTTACAATGTGTTTACAAATAAGAAGCTAAATATAACTAGTTTAGATTATAACAATGGTGCAATATATTATGCATCGGCTACATCCGTATATTCTTATAATTTAACATCAAAGATAACTAAAGAAATAATTAAAGGTATACCTAATTATGGAGACTATAATAATAGTTTGATTAGAACTAATGAGAATTACTTATTTATTACAATAGGTGCTGCAACAAATTCGGGTGTAGTTGGACTTGATAATAAGTGGCTCTCCAATTACCCTCAAAACCATGATATTTCGCCAAAAGATATAACCATTAAAGGAATTAATTTTGGAGAGCAGAAGACTGGAGCATTTGTTCCTTATCAATCTAGAAATATTAAGGGACAAATGATTACACAGCATATGATTGGAAATTCAAGTATAATAATTTATAATTTAAAGACTGGAGCCACTGGAAACTTTGCTTGGGGTATAAGAAATATGAAGGGACTAGACTTTAACAGTGAGGGCAAATTATTAGTAACTGTTGGAGGAATGGAGAATAGGGGCTTAAGACCAGTTAAGGGTGATAATGATTATATATATCAAATTAAAAAAAATTCATGGTATGGGTTTCCAGATTATTCTGGAGGAGATCCAATAAGTTCACCTAAATTTAAAAATTTATATAACAAAACTATTCCACTTATTTTAGATAATCACCCTACGACTAATCCTTCTGCACCACTTTATCAACATAAATCAGCAGGTAGTTTAGTAAGTTTAGCAATTGATAAAAAAGGAATAATAGGCGATAAAGACTGTATATATTTTTATGAAAAGAATGATAATAGTATGTATAGCTTAATTAAAAATAATGCGCTTAAAGAAAAAGTACAATTTGGGAAAAACACTTATATATCTAGCATGAAGTTTTATGATGGTTTAATGGTTTTAGATTCTAAAAATGGATATCTAATAAGTATAGGTAAGGATATGTCTAATGATATTAGGGGTGTAAATCAAAAGTTTAATTATTATCTGCTTGCAATAGTTGTGACACTAATAGTTAGTATACTTGTTAGATTGGTCAAAAAGAATTAAAATGAAGTAGTTATATATTATTATGGGAAATTCAAATAATTGTTCAAACTACATTTGGTGTATAATAAATTGAGAGGGTGAACTACTTAATGGGAAAAATTGAAACTACTTATGGTAAAACATTAAAAGGGCTAATGATAACGATAAATCCAATAAAAAAAAGGATTATGAAAACTCATTGTATTGTTCATAAGTTTATAAATATTCAAGCTATTGCGATATTGAAAAACAAGGAATATATTGAAGCTAATAATTTTTATAAAAGTCATATAAAAGAATTAAACAATGGGGTGACCTGGGCTGATCAAGATTTTAAGAGCTCAAATCATTTCTATCATCATATTACAGGAACTGGTCTTTATGGATTTTCAAATGCATTAATTGAATTTGATAAATACTACAAATGTGCTTTACGATTTATGAAAGCCGGAGATAAAAGGCAAGCACTATTTTATTTTGGAGCATCTTGTCATTTAATTCAAGATGCTACTGTTCCTCAACATGTGAATAATAAGTTACTTAAAAATCACAGAAATTTTGAACTTTGGATTATAGGAAGATTAATGAGTGATTATTCATTTCCTATTTTTAATGAAGTAATAAAAGAAGATAATGTAGAAGATTATATAAAAAACAACGCAATATTTGCTAGTGCAACTCATGATGCTTATGCAAATATAAAAGATAAGGAAGAAAAATATAAGAAAGTATCTACACTTATAATTCAACGAGCACAAAAGACTACAGCAGGCTTAATGTTAAATTTTTACAATGAAATTAATAAATAATTCCTTTATTTAGAGGAATTATTTTATTTCTGAAGAATAAATTAAAAACAGGTAAAAACAAATGAAATCACATTATATGAGGGGGTGGAGTACAATTGAAGAAGGAGATTTTTATAAACTTAGAAAAAGAAATCTTCAAAGGAAATTTATTAGACATAGGTTTTTCTAACTATGGTATTATATATAATATATATAAACAAAACACTGATGATAATAGTAGCATAAATTATGTAGAAGGAAATGAAGAGAAAACAGGGATAGAAGAAGGAACGTATGATGTTTGTGCACTGTTTTTTACTTTAAGTGATATAAAGACTTCAAGAAATAAAATGAAATTAATAAAAGATATATATAATTATTTAAAAGAAGATGGATTATTGTATATATGGGATATAGATAAGGGTCTTTCTAAGATTTTTAACTCAAAAATAAAGATTGTATTACCTGATAAAAGTACAAAACAAATACATCTTAGAGATCTTAACATGCTTAAAAATAGCTCCAAAGAAAATGCAATTAAAATTCTAGAACCATATTTTGAAATATTAACCATAAAAAATTCAGATAATATTTATTATATGATATGTAAAAAGAAAGGAAAATCAAAAGATGAAAGTAACTCTAGTAGGAATTAACGCAAAATACATCCACAGTAATTTAGCAATAAGATTTTTAAAATCTTATACAGAAGATTTAAATTATGAATGTGAAATTATGGAGTTTTCTATTAATGATCAAATAGAAAGAATACTCGAGGAAATTCTAAGGAGTAAACCTAAGATTGTAGCACTGTCATGTTACATATGGAATAGAGAGTATGTTATGTCAATAGCATCACTTATAAAACTTGTAGATAGTGAAATCGAGATTTTATATGGTGGACCAGAGGTTAGCTATGATTGTGAAGCATTTCTTGCTAACAATGTAGGAGACTATGTTATAGAAGGAGAAGGCGAGGAAACATATAAAGAATTTATTAATTGGAAGATTGAATGTGAGAAAAATTCTAAGGAGTGCAATACAAACAGTATTGAAAACATTTTAGGAATATATTATAGAAATAATAATAAAATTTGCTACAATGGTAAAAGGCCTTTAATGGATATTAATAAAGTCGTTTTCCCATATAGTGAAGAGAAATTTACTAAAAAAATAGTCTATTACGAAGCCTCGAGAGGATGTCCTTTTAGTTGTAAATATTGTCTTTCGTCTACATCACATGGTGTTAGATTTCTCAATGCTGAAAGGGTAAAAAAAGAATTAAAATTTATGGTAGATAAAAAAGTTCAATTAGTAAAATTTGTTGATAGAACATTTAATTGTAATTCAAAGTTTGCAAAAGAAATTTGGCAATATCTTATAGATCTGAAGAGTGATACAACATTTCATTTTGAAATTTCTGCAGATTTGTTAACTAGTCAAGAATTAGATATTTTGTCTAAGGCGCCAAAGGGACGATTCCAATTTGAAGTGGGTGTACAAACTACTAATCCAGTAGTTCTTAATAATATTAGTAGATTTGTAACATTTGATGAAATAAAAGATAAAGTTTCAAAAGTTAAAAAAATAGGGACTATTAATCAACATGTAGATTTAATAGCAGGCCTACCAGGAGAAAATTATGAATCATTTAAACAATCTTTTAATGATGTTTATAGCATTCATGCAGAGGTAATACAACTGGGATTTTTAAAATTACTTAAAGGATCAGGTATGATGAGCGAGGTCTCAAAGTGGGGAATGGTTTATTCACCATATCCACCATATGAAATTTTAAAAACAAGAAATATAAGTTATGAGGAGTTAGTTAAACTAAAAAGGGTAGAAAAAATGGTGGACAAGTATTATAATTCACAAAAGTTTAGCACAATTTTAAAATACTTTGTTGAAAAATTTAACACACCATTCGAATTTTATTATGAATTAGGATTATTTTTTTATGAGAAGGGTTATTTAGGTAGAAATATTTCATCCGCAGATTATTATAAGATATTTATTGAATTTAATGAGGAAAAACTTAAAGAAGAAAGTTTTGCTTTGAAAGAGATTATCAAATATGATTATCTTAAATATAATAAAAAGAAGTGGATTCCAACATTTTTAGTTAGAGATAAAGATAAAAAAATAGAAAAATCTATTAAGGTGAAAATGTTACAAAACAATATTATAGACAAGGAATCTAAGATTCATATTGAAAAATTTATGATTAACATCTTAGATTACATAGATAATGATAATATATGTATTGAAGAACATTATTTAGCATATGATATTAATAATGAAGATAATATAAAGGACATAAATTATCTTTTAAGTTAAAAGATAATATAAGGGACATAAATTATCTTTTAACTTAAAAATCTATTTATTGACTAGAGGTTAAAATGCTCCACTTAAAGTATACAGATTAAGATATAAAAATCTGTTACAAGAAAGGGGAGCATTTTTATGTCTAGAAAAACAAAATATACATAATAACAAAAGTATTAATTTTATGATAACTTAGGTTGCTGTATGATATAATGAAGAGTAGGATATAGAAGAAAAATTATTGCCATAAAGGCAATTACTATAAATAAAGAGGAGAAGGTATATGACAGTTAGAAAAATTTTGCAATATGGTGATGAACGTCTAAATAAAATTTGTGCTAAGGTTGAAAAAGTAAATAAAAAAACACTGAATTTGGTTGACGATATGATGGATACATTATATGAGGGTAATGGGATAGGTCTTGCTGCCCCACAAATAAGAATTTTAAAAAGAGTTGTTTTAATTGACCTAGGAGAGGAAGAAGCAAATCCAATAATTATAATAAATCCTAAAATAACAGCGCAATCTGGTAGCGAAAAGGATTATGAGGGTTGTTTAAGTTACTTGGGATATGAGGGTGAAGTTTATAGGCCTACAGATGTTACAGTTGTAGGAATTGACATCAAAGGGAAACCAGTAAAATATGAAGCCTCAGGGTTACTAGCAAGGGCTTTCTGCCATGAAATAGATCATTTAGACGGAGTATTATATATGTCTAGAGCAGAAGAAATGCACGAAATACCTATTGAATAGTATTAAACAGAGATATGTCATATGATTATTAATATCATTATGACATGTCTTTTTTATTTTTTGAATATATTGATTTCTTACGCTGCAAATGTTACTCTATTATATATTACTGATGTATATACACTGGTATATACATATATATAAAGGGGCGTATGAGTAAATGCAGAATTTAAAAGAAAAGATTCAGAAATTAAAGCTTGAAAAGAATGCTATAATATTAGCACATTATTATCAAAATGATGATATTCAAGAGATAGCTGATTTTGTTGGAGATTCTTATTATCTTAGTAAAGTAGCCAAAGAATGCATGCAGCAAACCATAGTATTTTGTGGTGTGAAGTTTATGGCTGAGAGCGCAAAAATATTATCACCAGAAAAAACAGTGTTATTACCAAATATAGAATCTGGGTGTACTATGGCAGAAATGATTAATGGCGAGGATGTTAGGCAACTAAAAAAAGAACATCCAAAAGCAAAGGTTGTATGTTATATAAATTCAACCGCAGAGGTAAAAGCTGAAAGTGATATATGCTGCACTTCTTCAAATGCATTGAAAATAATTAATAAGTTAAATAGTGATGAAATAATATTTATACCAGATAAAAATTTAGGCGGATATATAAATGAAAAAGCTCATGTAAAGAACATGATTTTATGGAATGGGTTTTGCCGTGTGCATGAATTTGTTAATGTAGATGAAATAATGAAAGTTAAAAATGAACATAAACATATAAAGGTTCTAGTTCATCCTGAATGTAATAAAGAAGTTAGAAAATTAGCCGATTTTATAGGAAGCACTGGAGGAATAATTGATTACGTAAAAAAGGATACTGATGAGAAATATATGATTGTAACAGAAGAAGGTATACTTTATAGTTTAAGAAATAATAATCCTAATAAGCAATTTATAACACCAAAAACACCTATGACATGTTGTAGCATGAAGAAAAATACACTAAATGATGTTTATGAGAGTCTTCTTAATAAGCAGCATGAAGTAACAATAGATGAAAATATTCGCAAAGCAGCTCATAAATGTTTAATTGCTATGCATGAAATGGCAAGGTGAGATGATGGATATGTTTGTTGATGTACTTATAGTTGGAACAGGGGCAGCAGGTCTATATTCAGCATTAAATTTGAGTGATAATTTAAATATTCTTTTAATAACTAAAGATTTAGTGGATAAATGTAATACATCACTTGCACAAGGTGGAATTTCAGTGGCTAGAGATAAAAAAGATTATGAACTATTTGTGCAAGATACTTTAAAAGCGGGAAAGTTTAAAAACTGCGTAGCAGCAGTCAAAACTCTAGTTTACGAATCGATAGATAATATTAATGAAGTGATAGATTTTGGAGCAAAATTTGACAAAGAAGATGGAAATTTTAAATATACAAAGGAAGGTGCACATAGCATCAATAGAATTGTTCATAATAAAGATGAAACTGGAAAAGAACTCTTTCTATCTTTACTTAAAGCACTTAAAAATAAAAAGAACGTAAGAATATTTGAGAAGACTACTTTAATTGATATTATTATAAATAATAATATTTGTTGTGGTGGGATAGTAATTAAGGGAGAAGAAAGAATAAATATATATTCCAAGGAGACTATTTTAGCTACAGGGGGAATTGGGGGGTTATTTAAGAACTCTACTAGTAGAAGAAGTCTTACAGGGGACGGCATTGCAATTGCATTAAGGCATAAAATTAAAACATCTGATTTAGATTATGTTCAATTCCATCCAACTGCGTTATATGATAATAAGGTTAATTGTGAAAAATTTCTTATATCTGAGTCGCTAAGAGGTGAAGGTGCTAAATTAATAAATGAAAATGGCAAAAGATTTGTTAATGAGCTTTTACCAAGGGATATAGTTGCTAGGGCAGTTTATGATGAAGAGGAAAAAAGTAGTAAACCTTATGTTTATTTAGATATTTCATTTAAAAATAAAAAATATATAATAAATAGATTCCCAGGTATTTATAAAAAATGTTTGGAAAGTGGCATAGATATTACAAAGCAAAAAATCCCAGTAACACCAGTCCAACATTACCACATGGGGGGAGTTGCTGTTGATCTAAATTCTTGTACATCTATGGAGAACTTGTTTGCATGTGGTGAGGTGAGTTGCACAGGCGTACATGGAGCTAATAGGTTAGCGAGCAATTCACTCTTAGAAGCTTTGGTTTTTTCTAGAAGAGCATCAAAATTTATAAATAAGTCAATGGACAAAATTACATTGTTAAACTATGAAGATATAAAGGGCATGAAGGTTTTTAAAAATCATAATGTAATTAATAAAAATATAGTTATAAATGAATTTAAGAAAATGGGGGATGGTATAAGGAATGAATTGGTTAATTATTGATAACCTTATTATAAATGCTATAAAAGAAGACATACCTCAAGATGATATCACAACGGAATTTATTATAAAAGATGGGTGTACTTGTAGCGTAGATTTAATAGCTAAGCAAAACGGAATAATTGCTGGTCTTCTTGTGTTTGAAAGAGTTTTTAAAATATTGGGACAGGTTAACATAGAGTTTTTAAAAAAAGATGGAGATAATGTTTGGGCGGGAGAATGTTTAGCTAAAATAAGAGGAAAAACAAAAAATATATTAACAGGAGAAAGAACTGCATTAAATTATCTTCAAAGAATTAGTGGTATTGCCACATTAACTAAAACGTATGTTGATATATTATCAGGTAGTGGAGTGAAAATTTTGGATACAAGAAAAACAACACCTAACATGAGGATATTTGAAAAATATGCTGTGAAAATGGGGGGAGGTTGTAATCATAGGTATAATTTATCCGATGGTGTGTTAATAAAAGAAAATCATATAAGTGCTGCTGGAGGAATTAAAGAGGCAGTTAATATTATACGTAATAATGTTTCATTTGTTAAAAAGATTGAAGTTGAAGCAGAAACTATAGATCAAGTTAATGAAGCGCTAGAAGTTAAAGCAGATATTATAATGTTAGATAATATGAGCATCTTAGAAATGAAAAAAGCCGTAGAAATAATAGACAAAAAAGCAATAATCGAGGCATCTGGAGATATAACACTAGATAATATTTTAACAGTAGCAAGTTGCGGAGTTGACTATATATCTGTAGGTGCACTAACACACTCTTATAGTGTTTTGGATTTGAGCATGAAAAATTTAATTAACAATTAATAGATTTTTGAATCGGAATTTTACGAATTCAAAAGATATAATATTTTTAGAGTACAACAAAAAAAAGATATATTGCGAAGAATGCGTCTGAACAAGCCGTACAGATTCTTAATTTATATTTTTCTCATAGTATTACAACAAAAGTATATATTGCGTAAAATGCGTCTGAACAAGCCATAGAAATTCTTAATTTATTTTATTTGAAGTTTCGTAAAAAAAACATATGTCTGAGTCAAGCGAGTTTATGTTTTTAGAAACTGAAAATAAAATAAATTTTAGAATTAATCGGTGAAGTGAACGCATCGGAGCAATATATACTTTTGTTGTTTTACATATAAAGAAAATTTTAAACTTTAAGGCATTTATCTATATATTCTTTTAACCTAACATCCCAAGAAGGAATACTAATACCTAATGAGTTTTTTATGCGAGTGTTATTAACACCACTATACTTAGGTTCTCTGATGAGATTAGACAAAAGCTTGTCTGATTTCATAGTCAGTGGAATATTAAGATCACTATATTTAATTATACTGTCTATTAGCATTGATTTTGATAAACAACCTTCATTTGTATAATTATATACTCCATATTTGTCAGTGGCTAAAAATCTTAAAAGAACATAAGTTAAATCTTCTATATATGTTATGGAAATGGTTGGATTTGAAAATAGATAAATTTCTGTATGTTTACCATTTATAAGTTTTTTTACAAAACAGTCATTGCCACCAAAGATAGTTGAACTACGAATAATAAAATATTTTTTGCATATGGTCTGAATTAATTCTTCACCACCTAGTTTACTCTTACTATAGGCGTTTATTGGAGAACACTGATCAATTTCGCTACAGGGTGATAAATAAGTATCACCGTATACATCTGTGCTAGAAAGGTATACTAAGGGTATATTAAGCGCATTACAACAATTTGCAATATTTAAAGTTCCTACTGTGTTTACATCATAAGCTAAACCCTCATTATATTCACAAATATATTTGTTTGTTATGGCAGCAGTATGAATTACGACATCTGGTTTTAAAAGATTTAATGTTTTCTCAGTAGTTATTTTATCAACTATGTTAAGTTCAGTTTTATCTAGACCATATACAGTATGAGATTTTGATAATGATTTGCAAAGATAAGTTCCAATATTACCTTTTGCACCTGTTATTAAAATATTCATAGATACCTCCTAAAAGTTCATGATATTAAAGTATATGATTTACTATCCTTGCTTATTAAGGAATTATATAATTTGATATATTAATTTTATAATATTTGGAGACAATAAAAATATCAGCAAATAGCATAGGTATTACTTTATTATTTAAGTTGAAAACTATTATGATAGCATAGTCATATATATATAAAATACATCTTATTTGATAACAATTATTAGTTGAACGGACCTTACAAATGTGGTAAAATATATTATATCTAAGAGGATTAGAATGAAATAAATATAGATGTAGCATAATAACTAATAATTGTTATGTACCAAGAGAATTACGAGGAGGATTTATAGATGGAAACAACAAAACTAAAAGATAATATTTATTGGGTTGGGGTAAATGACCCAGAGCTTAAGGTATTTGATATCATAATGGAAACAAAAAAAGGAACCACTTATAATTCATATTTAATAGATGATGAAAAAGTAGCTATAATAGATTGTGTTAAAGATG
The DNA here is from genome assembly GCF_018861705.1 of Clostridium psychrophilum. GTDB lineage: Bacteria > Bacillota > Clostridia > Clostridiales > Clostridiaceae > Clostridium_AD > Clostridium_AD psychrophilum. The sequence continues at coordinate 26,149 of NZ_JAHLEC010000028.1, forward strand.
GTTTTTTCGATGAGTTTTTAGGCAAGGTAAAAGGCATTATCGGAGAAAGAAAAGTTGATTACTTAATAGTTCAACATACAGAACTCGATCATAGTGGTTCTATAGGTAAACTATTAGAAGTTTATCCAGATCTTGTTGTTCTTGCATCAAAACCTGCTATTATGTATTTAAAAGAAATAACAAACAAAGAGTTTACTAGCAAACCTGCAGTAGGTGAAATATCACTTGGTAAGCACACATTACAATTTATTTCTGCTCCCAATTTACATTGGCCAGATACAATGTTTACATATGCTAAAGAACAAAAAATATTATTTACTTGTGATGTAATGGGCTGTCATTATTCACCAACTAATTGCATAACTGATGATTGTTCAGGTGATTATTTGGCTGAAATGAAATACTACTTTGAGGTTATAATGGGACCTTTCAAAAAATTTGTTAATTCAGGATTAGATAAAATTAAAGATTTAGAGCTAGATATGGTAGCACCAAGCCATGGACCAATTCATGTAAAAGATATTAATAAGTATATAGAACTTTATAGAAAATGGGCTAAAGTAGAGGCAATAAAAGAAAAAAATATACAAATATTTTATATTTCGGCTTATGGTAATACTAAAATAATGGGAGAGTACATAGGTAAAAAGATTAATGATAAGGGCATAAAAGCGCAGGTTCATGAGATAACATCAATGGATATAAACGATATTGTATCATTAATTGAAAAAGCTTCAGGTATCATGATTGGTTCACCAACAATTAATCAAGATGCTGTAAAGCCAGCATGGGATGTTTTATCTCATGTATGTCCAATAACTAATAGGGGCAAAGCAGCAGCAGCATTTGGGTCATATGGTTGGACTGGAGAAGGCGTACCAATGCTTACACAAAGGCTAAAGTCTTTAAAATTTAAAGTAGTAGAGGAAGGATTTAGATTTAAATTTGTTCCAGATAACAAAGAATATGAGCAGGCTGACAAATTTGTAGAAGAATATTTAAAATTATTAAAATAAAACTTTACTAAGTGAGACTCAGTTCTTATTAAATAGATAGTTAAATCATCTCCTGCGGAGCTGCAGTATTAACAACTTTGGAAGCAGATTTAGACTGCCACCAAAGCAATTTTCCTAAACTAGACAACTGCTACTTATAGAAGATGGCAGACTTGAAGCTTTCAAAATGTTGTTAAACAATATAAAAAAAGGAAATCTCACTTAAATAGTGAAATTTCCTTTTTTACAAGAAAGTAAGAGCATTTTCCAAATAATAAGTGTTAATATGATTATAAATAATCATATTGTAAATTATTTATAATAAACCGTATTTATTTTGTAATTCATGTGAAATTTAATTGTAAGTGATAATTCACAAATGATGTATGGAGGTGATGTATTTGAAAAAACAATGTATAATTGATTTTTTAAATAAAAATGATTTAAGTGATATAACTGAAATTGAGTATAAGAAAGGAACCATAGCACTAAAGTTTAAATACTATTATGATGATGTAGAAGTAGATGCGGCTAAAACCTATGCAAATGAAGAAGGTAGTATCAAACAAAATAAGGAAGAGTGGTATGAAGAATTTTTCCTGCCTTATTTAAGTGATATTTCGGCCGATAACGTTGAAGATATCATGGAAGAATGTGGAGAAGAAATGAAAATTGAATACGAATTCATTGGCTGTGACATATCAGAAGATGCATATGAATTTAACGAATTCGCTGTAGTATTTTATGAAGAAAATTCAGATATAGAAATTGATGATATTTTAATGGAATTGGATTTCTAATTTTATGTATGTATCGAGAAGTGATTTTTCTAAGCCACCTTTTCCGAAGTGGCTTTTACTTTCTGATATTTAACTATGATTTCGTCTAATTGCTGACTACAGGATACAACCATTTTATCTGTAGGTTTTTTGAAATCAAGTAAAAAATGCAATATTGTTCTTAATGATTCCAATTCTTTAGTTATTATTTGCAGCTTAATGTTCATATATTTATGCCTCTTTTCTTTGAATTATTTTTTATGAAGTAAACACATAATACCATATTATTCTAACTATGTTAAATTTTTTGTTAGTCATGATAATATAAAAAAATACAAAATATGATATAATATATGTAAATAAATCAAAACTAAATGTTAAAATATACCATGAAAACTCACCAAGATGTTGAAAAAAGCTATTTGGTACAATATGTAAATGACGAAAAAAGTCTTAATTTTCTTCTGATATATTTTAAAATATAGTATATTGGTTTCAACTATTTACGAATAAAATATTTTAGTATATTAAAAAAGAATTAATTTAGGAGTGATGATATTAGTATGGATGAATTAACAAACAGAATAAATTATTTATATAAGAAAAGTAAAGAAGATAAACTTACAGAAGATGAAAAAACAGAGCAACAAGAACTAAAGAAAAAATATTTAGAAAATGTTAAAAGAAATTTTAAATCACAATTAGATACAATTAAAAAAGCATAATTAAAGAGTTGTTGATTTTAGGATGAGTATTTATTATAAATAACAAGAATCTGGAGGGAATTTTAATGGCTGTTACTATAGAGGAACTAATAGAACATTTTAAATTAGAAATTCTAGTAGAGGGTGGCAAGGGAAAATCAATTAGTGTCAGTGACATTAATAGGCCAGGATTACAAATAGCTGGATTTTACGAATATTTTGGTAATAAAAGGGTCCAATTAATAGGAATGGCAGAGTGGAGCTTTCTAGATTGTATGGAAGAAGACCTTAGGAGGAAAAGATTAAATAGATATTTTAAACTAGAAACGCCATGTGTTATATTATCTAGAAATTTGGAACCTCATAAAGAAATTATTAAAGCAGCACAGGAAAATGGGCAATGGCTTTTGAGAACAAAATTAATTTCTACAAGATTTATTAGTAAACTAACAAATTATTTAGATACTGAGCTTGCCCCAGATACTAGGCTTCATGGTGTTCTGGTGGATGTTTATGGTATAGGTATATTAATAACTGGTGAAAGTGGGATAGGCAAGAGTGAATGTGCATTAGAACTCATAAAGAGGGGCCATAGGTTGATAGCAGACGATGCAGTAGACATAAAAGAAATTGATGGCGAGTTGCATGGAAGCTGCCCATATATAACTTCTGGAATGCTTGAGGTAAGAGGTATGGGAATAATAGATATTCCAGCAATTTACGGCATGAGTTCAGTCTTAAATACTAAGATTGTTAGTTTGTATGTTTCTCTTACTCAGTGGAATGAGAGTGAAGAATATGATAGGCTTGGCATAGAGGATCAATTCATGAAAGTTCTGAATGTGCCTGTAAAAAAAATCACGTTGCCTGTTAGGCCAGGCAGAAATATAGCTGTAATTCTTGAGGCAGCAGCTGCTAATTATAGATATAGTTTAAATTCTACGATTACTCCTGTTGAAACTATTAATAAGAGAATAGAAGAAGTAACTAAAGCACGTAAAGAGTAGATAAAGGATAAATTAATATAACTAAGGCTATTACACTACTATTATATTATTTGTAATTTAAAGAAATATTTAGTAATATAGTAAATATAGTAAATATCCATTTTAGGGAGGAATTAAATATGTCTGATGTTAAAAGTTTAGAAAAAAAATATGAATTAGCTTGGGACAAATATTCTGAGAAGGATGTCAAAAAGGTATTCGCATTATCCGATGATTACATAGACTTTATATCAAAATGTAAAACTGAAAGAGAATGTGTAAAAGAGTTTATAACACTTGCTGAGAAAAATGGTTATAAAAATATTGACACTTATATAAATAAAGGTAATAAATTAAAAGCTGGTGACAAAGTTTATGCTAGCAACATGGGAAAAACATTAGCACTATTTCTAATAGGTTCTGAACCTATTGAAAAGGGTTTTAAAATTTTGGGTGCTCATATTGATTCACCAAGACTTGATTTAAAACAAAACCCATTATATGAGGATTCAGAATTAGCATTACTTAAAACACATTATTATGGTGGTATTAAAAAATATCAATGGGTAACTCTTCCTTTGGCTATTCATGGAGTTGTAGTCAAAAAAGATGGGACAATAGTAAACATAGTTATTGGAGAGGATGAAAAAGAACCAGTAGTTGGAATTTCAGATCTTTTAATCCATTTATCTGCAGATCAGATGAAAAAGACAGTGGACAAAGGAATTGAGGGTGAAGATTTAAATGTATTTATAGGAAGTATACCAGTAGAGGATAAGGATGCTAAAGATAGAGTTAAGTTAAACGTCCTAAGACTATTAAACGACAAATATGGTATAGATGAGGAAGACTTTGTATCATCAGAATTAGAAGTAGTACCAGCAGGGAGAGCTAGAAGTTATGGACTAGACAGTAGTATGGTTATGGCTTATGGACAAGATGATAAAGTTTGTGCATACACATCCTACGCTGCATTAATGAATACTAAGCAGACTGATAAAACTTGCATTGTTTTACTTGTGGATAAAGAGGAAGTTGGAAGTATTGGTGCAACAGGTATGCAATCAAAATTCTTTGAAAACACAGTAGCTGAAGTTGTTAATTTAGTGGAAGATTACAGTGAGCTTAAAGTGAGAAGGTCACTAACAAATTCAAAAATGTTATCTTCAGATGTAAGTGCTGCTTTTGATCCAAATTACCCTTCAGTTATGGAAAAACGGAATTCTGCATATTTTGGCAAAGGTATAGTTTTCAACAAGTATACTGGAGCTCGTGGAAAAGGTGGATGTAATGATGCAAATCCAGAATTTATTGCTGAGCTTAGAGACATAATGGGAAAACATAATGTTTCATGGCAAACATCAGAACTTGGAAAGGTTGACCAAGGCGGTGGAGGTACTATAGCTTATATATTAGCTGAGTATGGTATGCAAGTTATTGATTCAGGTGTTGCTCTTCATAACATGCATGCACCATGGGAAATTTCAAGCAAGGCTGATATATATGAAGCATTAAAAGCTTATGAAGCATTTTTGTTAGAAATTTAGAAAATAAAAAGGAGATGTGAAAACATCTCTTTTTATGAGTCTAATGCATTTACAAAGGTAGCTAATTCTTCATTGCTTAATGAAACACAACCAACAAGACCATGTTTGGTATCACATTTTGTAATCCCATGAAAATCTGAACCTGCAGTAATTAGTTTCCCGTATTCTTTAGCTTTTAATTTTAAAAAAGATTTTTGTTTTTTTGTGTTTACTGGATAAACTGCTTCTATACCATCAAAATCTAATTCTAACATTTCATCTATAGAAGTTTTTTTGATTAGAACGGGGTGTGCAAGCACAACTAATGCGTTAACTTTTTTTAGTATGCTTATCCCATCAGCGGTTGAAATTCTTTTCATGTGAACATATGCTGGGCTATCATTTGAAAGAAAATTATCAAATATATATTTCCAATCATATTTATAACCTGCATCTATTATTGCTTTAGCGATATGAGGTCTAGCTACTACGCCTTTCGCATTATCTACAACATTTTGATAGTCTAGTTTTATTTTAAAAAATGTATCTAAATTTTCTACTATTTTTTTACCTCTAGATAATCTGAAATCATCTATATCTTTTAAAAATCTTTGAAAATCTGGATTCTTGTATTGATCATCTTTAAAATATCCTAGAATATGAATGCTTTCATTGTTATGAATAGTTGATAATTCTATACCAGGTATTACCCTTATATTATTACTTATACCTTCTCTAATTCCTTCTTCAACATTTAAAGTATTGTCATGATCTGTTATTGCAATAATATCAAGACCATTTAGAGAAGCTTCATGAATTAGTTCCTTAGGACTTAGTTTCCCATCAGATGCATTTGTATGAAGATGGAAATCACCTCGATTGTACATTTAATCACCTCAAATTTATAGTTACTACTTACTACCATTCTACCTAATAGTGACCATTATTTAAAGGGGTATGTGATAAATAATTGTTATTATTGAATATTTATTAGACGTAATTGAAAGTGATTATGAATATTGTATTCACTTTTAATATACTTATCTTAATGATTTTGTTGAAATTATTTGATATAATAAGTAATTATAAGAGGATGGGAGATAATTATGTTTTTGATGATAGACAATTATGATTCATTTGTATATAACCTAGTTAGATACTTTGAAGAGTTAGGTGAGAAAATATTGGTATATAGAAATGATAAAATATCATTAAATGATATTGAGAGAATTAATCCAGAAGCCATAATAATTTCACCTGGCCCCAAATATCCAGAATGTGCAGGCAATTGCATGGAAATAGTAGAAAAATTTAAAGAAAGCATACCTATATTGGGAATATGTTTAGGACATCAAATAATTGGGAAAGTATTTGGTTGCAATATTATTCAAGGATCTGTTCCTGTGCACGGAAAGGTATCTGTAATTAAACATTGTGGAAAATATGTGTTTAAGAATATTGTAAGTCCAATGAAGGTTACAAGGTATCATTCATTAGTGATAGAAAAGAAAACTTTACCAGAGGTGCTAGAGATAACTAGTGAAACCCAAGATGGAGTTATAATGGGAATAAGGCATAAAAATTATCTCATTGAAGGGGTACAATTTCATCCTGAAGCAGAACTTACTCAATATGGACATGAAATTTTACAAAATTTTATTGATGAAGTAAGGAGTCAAAATAAAGATGTGTAAGATTAAGGAGATAAAATGCAGTTGTTAATTGAAAAACTTCACACTGAACTTGATGGATTTGATATTTATTCTTTATTTAAGCAAAATCCAGATGTCATATTATTAGATAGTGCTAGAGATGAAGAAACCTTAGGGCGATATTCATTTATGGGCATTAATTGTTTTCTAACATTCAAAAGTAAAAATGGTAAGTGCTACAAGGGAGGGAAAGAATATAAAGGGGATACTTTTATTGAGTTAAATAAAATTTTAAAAGAATACCCTATAGAGAATAATACTTATTTGCCATTTGTATCTGGGGGAATAGGATATTTTTCTTATGACTTGGCTAGAGAACTTGAACATTTACCCAATATAGCTAAGGAAGATATAGATGTGCCTCACTGTTATTTTAACTTTTATGATAATATAATTATATTAGATAATTATAAAAATGATGCGTTCATATCGGCACTTGGAATACTTAAGCCTCAAGAAGACAGCATTTACGATATTAAGAGGCAAATTCAAAAGGGTAATAAGGTTACGTACGAAAAAGTTAAAAAAACAACAACAAAATTTACTTCGTGTTTTGAGAAAAATGATTATATAAATACGTTGTCAAAGGTGAGAACTTATATAAGAAGTGGGGATATATATATTACTAATTTATCTCAAAGGTATAGTTGCACCATAAGTCAAAGTGCATATGAAATATATAAAAATTTAAGAAATATAAATCCGGCTCCTTTTGCTGCTTTTATGAATTTCGAAGGTTTTAATATAATATGTTCATCTCCAGAAAGATTTTTAAGAATAAAGGATAGAATGGTAGAAACTAGACCTATAAAGGGAACTATGCCAAGAGGAAAAGACGCGGCGGAGGATGTTGAAAATAAATACATATTAATAAATAGTGAAAAGGATAAAGCTGAACTTCTAAATGTGGTAGATTTAGAACGAAATGATTTAAGCAAAGTCTGCAAGCCTAATTCTGTTAAAGTAACAGAACTTTTTAAATTAGAGGAGTATAGTACAGTCTTTCATTTGGTATCTACAGTAATAGGTGAGTTAAAAGATAAGGTGGAATCAATAGAATGTATTAAAGCGTGTTTCCCAGGAGGTTCAATAACAGGCACACCCAAAATACGTTCTATGGAAATTATTGAAGAATTAGAACCTATGCGACGAAATATATATACTGGGTCCCTTGGATATTTAGGATTTGATGGAAATGTAGATTTGAATATTATTATTAGGACAATCTTAACGCAAAATGACAAAGCTTATTTTAGTGTAGGCGGAGGAATAACTTGGGATTCTAAGGAAAAACTTGAATATGATGAAACTTTAGACAAGGCAAAGGCACTAATGAGGGTTTTATAAATAGGAGGTGGCAGCTTAAATAATGGTACGCTAAAGGGTAGTGGTGCCATATTTAGGGGCAATATGATATTAATAAACGATGACATAGAAGCAGACAAAATATCTTTGGATAGTGGCTTTTTTTTCGGCAGAGGAGTGTTTGAGACTGTATTAATTAAAGAAAAACCAATATTTATTAAGGAACATATAAAGAGATTAAATACTGGACTTAATACTTTGGGAGTAAACAAAATAATAACTGAAGAGGAAATATATACTGCTATAGCAAAGCTTAAGTGTAGAAATTGTGTGCTGAAAATTATGGTGTCTGAAAAAAATACTATATTTACAACAAGAGAAAATTCATATAAACATAGTGATTATGAGAAAGGATTTTCCCTAGGATTAAGTGATGTTAGGAGAAATGCATATTCAAATTTGACTTATGTTAAATCATTTAATTACGTGGAAAATATAATTGAACATGAGAAAATTATTGCTAAAGGCTATAATGAAGCTTTATTTCTAAATACAGATGGGTTAATAAGCGAGGGGGCAGTAAGCAATATATTTTTTATAAAAAATAAAGTTATATTTACACCTAAAGTTAAATGTGGACTTTTACCTGGTGTTGTGAGAGATTTTGTTATTAAAAATTCATCATCTATAGGGGTTAAGTGTCAAGAAGGGGAGTTTACTTACGATGAATTGTTAGAAGCTGATGATGTATTTATAACTAATAGTATTATGGGCATAATGAAGGTGAGTAAAGTCGACAATGTGGCGTTTAAAGAAAGCCTAGTTGTATCTAAAATAAAGCGGTATTATGATAGATACATTGAGAAAAATGAGAAATAGCGACTACTCTAAAGAGGTGGGAATCATAAATACTAACTTAATGGATGATAAAATAAATTATATTGTAGAAAATCATAGTTTTAGGTATAATTTAGAGAAAATAGTAGGTCTTGAAAAAAACAGACAATATTGCAAACACAATATGCAGCACTTTCTAGATGTGGCACGCCTTATGTACATAATAAGTTTAGAAAATGATTTTAATATACCAAAACACATAATTTATACAACGGCACTTTTACATGACATAGGTCGTGGAGAACAATATGAAAATGGGACTGCTCATAATATTGCTAGTGTGAATATATCTAAAAAGATACTACAAGAATGTGAATATGGTGATGTGGAAATAGATGAAATCCTAAATGCTATTGGAAATCATAGAGACAATATTGGAAAATGCACTAGGTTATGTGATTTATTATATAAGTGTGATAAGCTTTCGAGAAATTGTGCTAAGTGCATGGCAAGGGCTGGTTGCAAATGGCCGCAAGAAAAGAGAAATATGAAGATAATATACTAGAAATACAATTTATAATTCATAGTATATGAGCACTCATAGAATATGAGACACTCATAGTATATGAGAATTTTTTAGGAGGAAAGATATGAAAATAGGAAATCAAGATTTTGAAATAGGTAAAAGGACTTATATAATGGGAATATTAAATGTTACTCCTGATTCTTTTTCAGATGGTGGAAAATTTAATGATACTGCATCAGCGATAAAGCATGCAAAGATAATGGTTAAACAGGGAGCTGATATAATTGATATCGGTGGAGAATCTACAAGACCAGGACATGATCATGTTAGTGAAGAAGAAGAGATAAAGAGAATAATACCTATCATAAAGGCTTTAAAAAAGGAACTGGATATTCCTATTTCTGTCGATACATATAAAGGAAGGGTTGCAGAACTTGCTGTTAAAGTAGGAGCAGACATGATTAATGACGTATGGGGGTTTAAAAAGGAGCCCAATATGGCACTAGTTGCGGCTAAATATAATGTTCCTTGTTGTTTAATGCATAACAGAGATAATAAGAATTATAATAATTTAATTCCAGATGTATTAAAAGATTTGGAAGAAAGTATAACAATTGCACTAAATGCAGGTGTAAAAAAACAAAATATTATGATAGATCCAGGTATTGGTTTTGCAAAAAGTTACGAGGATAATTTGAAAACTATGAATAACTTAGAAAAGTTAAATAGTTTAGGCTACCCTGTACTTCTGGGTACCTCAAGAAAATCTATGCTAGGAATTGCACAAGATTTACCTACTAGTGAAAGGCTGGAGGGGACACTCGCAACAACAGCTATAGGGATAATGAAGGGCTGTGAATTTATAAGGGTGCATGATATAAAAGAAAATAAAAGAGTTTGCGTTATAACAGATGCTATATTTAGAGGCTAAATAAATGCTCTTATATATAAAAAATCATTAAAAGGAGGGAATACTATGGATAAAATGTATATAAAAGATCTAGAAATTTACGCCAACCATGGTGTCTTTCAAGAGGAAAAAACTTTAGGACAACGTTTCTTGATTTCTTTAGAACTATCCATTAATTTAAGAGAAGCAGGGACCACTGATGACATAACGAAAACAGTCCATTATGGTGATCTTTGCAACCTTGTAGAAAAAGAGTTTAAGAAGGAAAGTTATGATTTATTAGAGAAAGCAACTGAAAAATTAGCGGAAATTATACTTTTAAAATATGATTTAGTTCAAAGAGCCAAGGTTACAATTAAAAAGCCTTGGGCACCCATAGGAAAACCACTAAGATATGCAGCTGTTGAAATTGATAGAAGTTGGCATACCTCATATATTGGTGTAGGCGGTAACATGGGTGACAAACAAAAGAATATAGAGATGGCTTTAGAGCTTATTAGTAATTCTTATCATACAAAAATAATTAAAAAATCAAAGTTGTATAAAACTAAGCCTGTAGGTTATCTAAATCAAGATGATTTCTTAAATGGTGCTATTGAAATAAAAACACTTTTATCTCCACTAGAACTTGTAAGATTCTTATTATCTATAGAAAAAGAATTAAAACGTGAAAGGGTTATAAGATGGGGACCTAGAACAGTAGACTTAGATGTGCTATTGTATGATGATGTGATTAGTTCAATAGACGAAATAATACTTCCTCATCCAAGAATGCAGGAGAGAATGTTTGTATTAGAGCCACTTTGCGAAATAGCACCTTACATTATACATCCAATATTGAATAAAACTATAAGTCAAATGAAAAAGGAAATAAAAGCATAAAATGCTTCTATTTCCTTTTTTTTATGAATATAAATATGCTTACATGAATTCACTAAGAAGTTTGTATGTTGAATTTAACTTGCTAAGCAGTGCTTCATTTAGGTCTAAGGTTTCAAGTTCAGTACCAGAAGGTAAAAGTCTATTTTTACAACCCATAAAATTACCACCAATAAAGGTAGCACTATAATGCCACTTTGAATTAATAGTAGCAAGTATTGGTAAAGTACCAGAAGAAAGAGCGGGAGCAATATAGGGCTTATAACCTGTAGATTGAACCTTTAAGTTTGCAGTTTTAGTGCTATAGGTTAAAGCATCTGAGAGCAATTCATTATAGTTTGTGATACTATCAGCGATGACAAGACCTTCACCATGTGGACCAAAAGCTCTACCCTCATTAACATAATGCTTCGTAGCATCTTGCTTAGAGGCATAATAACAGGCTCTAGCATGCATAACGCCTAAACCATATTCTCTAATTTGTTCTGGAGCTAAGCCATAAAAGTCTTTGTTCCCATCACTATCTTTATTACTTTCTATAAATGCTTTTTTGCAAAGCAAGTCAACTGGATCAGATACTATAGCCAATATACCTTTAAACTTATTTGTACGTGCAAGTGTAGCGTAGTATCCCATAATTTTAGCATTGCCTTCAAATTGTGCTAAGTGAACATCAACGGTTTCTTTCCCTACAACAGACACACAAAATACAAGCATATCACAGTCAAATATATCTTCTTTTTTTAAGGAGATGATATCTATCGGGTGTTCTTTCATGTCAGGTGAAAGAATTTGACCAAGTTCATAATTGTAGCGTTCAATTAGGTTTGGTTCTTTATCATAAAGGCCTAAGCTATCAATATTATTTACACCTAAAAGCTTTAAACCTGCAAGCAAAGTGCCACCAATATCCCCTAATCCTACAACATTTATTCTCCATTTAGTAGGTTTAATATATGTTAGTACATCTCGCCAGTTAGGATACAAAGTATTTAGTGATGTAACGCGATTATTGTCAATTGCGATTTTTATCCATTTGGGCACGCTTATATTAGAATTTTTAGGATTCACAAGCAAATTTAAATTTTCTTCTTTTAGAAAAAGAAAATTCTCATGTGAAACAGAAAAACTTCTACGTGAATATTCTGGACTAAGTTTATTAAGGGCATAAATCATGCCCTTATATTTTTCTGCTTCATGCTCAGAAATTGAGATCAGTTCATGATATTTTTCCTTTGATATTAATAGTTTTTTATCTAACGTATAGTAAAACATATTAAGTTACCCCCTTAAATTTATTTTATTTAAACTTTTTATTCTATAATATATATTTTTGGTATGTAATATTTCTAAATTATGTATATTCTTCCTATAGTATTCTATATTATTAATAATATACTTTCAGAGTCATTATAACTAGTCATAACACAGTTTATATAAAAAAACAAATACCCTATTTAGGTATAAGGTATTTGCTATGATCGAATTGTGATAATGTCCTATTATACCGAATTTGATTATGTCCCAAAAAGAATATAGTATAATAAAACCTCATGACTAAGAAATGAGGTGGACAAAATCAGAAAG
>NZ_JAHLEC010000029.1 GCF_018861705.1 Clostridium psychrophilum
AGATAGTACACATGTCTTGAGATATTTCTATTAATATTTTTGAGTTACAATCCAAAATCCACATCCTAATTATTCCAGTTAATGTTTTTTCATAAGATAGTTAACACTATCTTCCTTTTTATATTCTTCATATTTCTTTTCCAATGCATGGTCTTTAATTAAAAATAAGTATTGTAAAAAATCTACCAATGCTTTTATTTGATCATTATTTTTCACTTTATCATAAGTTTATAATTCATCTGTTAATTTTATTTTTGCATCATATATGTCTTCATCTCTTGCACCTGTTTCTAATAAACTTTTTGCCATTTTAAAAACTAACTTCAAAGGATTATCATCACTAATTCTTTCAAGTTTTATTGTTTCTACATCTATAGTTTTAAAATTATATATTAGTATTGGGCTTTCCATTTCAGGTAATTTATATACGTATTTTTCATCTTTCCCTCGATGGCCTTTATAAGTGTATATTGCAGCAGCAACAATTTCTGACCTATCTTTATTTTTATATCTAAATTTGTCCCATATTCTATAAAAATATCTGAACATTCTTTCTCCAAAAACTTCATATTCACTACTATAGCTTTGTACCTCTACATGAATAAATAAGATCTTGCTTCCTTTATCTTTTAATCTTACTCTTATTATTTTATCCGATATTATATTTTCTGTACTATCCTTATCAAATATATTCTTTTGTATTTCTTTTAAATCTTTATCTAATGATTCTGTTCCAAGCTCCCAATTTATTTTATTAAATATTTCTGGGAAAAGCAATTCTACTATTTCTACTTCAAATGCTTCCAAGATGGATTTCCATACTCCATCAAAATCATGTTTTTTTGTCAAAACTATTCACTTCCTTGCAATTCTATAATTCACTGATTAATCTAATTATATCATATTAATTTTTCATTTACACCACTATTAAAGTATTAAAATAATTACCCTCGCCCATTTGTTTTATGTAAGAATACAACTCCTTTATTTTTTTCAAAAAACTTTTACCCATTGTATACTACAAGTTGCCAGCAAGTTAAATCCCACTGAAAATATATTGATTTATCAGTGTTTAACGCATTTTGTTTATTGCACAGCATTAAATATAAGCTTATTTGCAAGTTACCAGCAAGTTAAAATTATTTCTATAAAAGCCTCTAATTACAAATTAACCATAGCATTTAAAATATCCCATTCTAATCCTCTTAAATTAGTTTCAACACCATTAACCTTTATCCCACTCCCATCTACTACTTCCACAATAACATCCCCAATAATATACTCCCTCACTTTACCTTTCTTATTAGTCTTTACATCCTTATCTTTATCTGTTTTCCTAATTTTAAGACCCTTCTCTTTTGCTACCTTTTTTAATATTTTATATACCTGAAGTTCCAAGCTACTTCCTACTTTTAGCTCATGAGTATTTTCTGCATTTTTCAAAAGATACAAGGTTGTATATGTTACAAGTCTAGTTCCTGTTTGAATTGGGACAATGTTATCAACTTCTTTTATAGATTGTAAGTTAATTCTTAAGTACATATCATCCTCTGTACCAGCTCTTGCTTTAAGCTCAGTACAATCTTTCCTCTTATATTCTAAACATTCTTTTATCTTTCCATAATATCTTATTCCACCCTCACCTTTGAAGCTTTCTATTGATTGATAAAATGCTAAATACTCAACTGAGTCTCTAACCTCTTTTAATCTTGCTACTGGAATATGGTAAAAGAGATTTTGTTTATACTCTTTCAAATGCTCTTTATTCTTCACATTAACAATCATTACATTAAGATGCTTATACTTACCATAATCATCATATTCATCTATAGCTATCCTATCATTTCTTGCATCTAGTGGAGATTGCTCTATTATTTTCTTTAACTGCTTTGTTATTAACTTTGTACTTCCCGGCAGCATAGGAAAAGCTCCTATATTTACTTCTTCTATACTCTTATAAAAGTGATGTTCTTTAAACTTCTCCTCATCTCCATAAGGGAACATAACATAGGCCCCAAAGGTATCATATTTAAATTGTACATCGTTGCTAAGCTTTGATACTATTGCATCCCTATATCTATGCATTACATTTATGTCGTCCTCAACTGGTCCTACAACGCCGCAATCATCTAACTTGATTCTGTACTTAGCATCAAATATATAAATTCTATCATCATCTTTATTGTTTAAATTTCTAATATTAAGTACAGTATCTGGTCTTTGGTTAGCTGTTGGGGTTGAATATGACTTGTTATACCATAATTCTAACCTATTCTTCTTATTAGAATAAATCATCTTAGCTTCGGAGTCTTGGGATAATGTTAAATAGATCCCATTGTCCTTATACTTTAATATTCCATATTCCTCTACTGAGTAACCTAGATCACTTAGAATATGGTGTATTTTCATATAACACCACATCTCATAGAGCTGATACAGCTTTTTAGGGGTCATCTGATAAAGTCCATCGCCTAATGCAAGACCCTTACTTAACATAATATACTTTTTATAAACTTCTCTATAACCTGGAGCCATTTGAAAAACTAAACTCATAGTCTTTTTTCCAGTAAGATTGCTAACATTAATAAATCCATTTTTGAGATACTTATTTAATATAGATATCTTATTTTTTAAAAACTTATATAATTCTACTTTATCATCAGTATTATCACCATTGTTACTGGCTTTATTACTAATCATATTTATAACTATATTTTTCACAACAACATTTAGTCTTTTTATAATATTTGTTATCATATACTTAACAAATCTATTTTCATATATATCTATAGTTGTTATCTTTCTTTTATCTACTACCATCGTTGCTATGTGATTTTTATCTTTACCCTTAATAAGTCCATTTTGATTTTCTAACAGCACACCTGAATGTTTCCTGAGGTAAGCTATTGTATTACGGGAAGGTACTCTTGATTTTTCAACCCTTCTTATAGATTCTATAGTTTCTACGTTGTGCTTAGGATTTGCTATAATTCTTTTTATAGCTTTTTCTAAATCATCAAATATACATCTCAAAATACTAATAAATTCGGCATTGGTTTGATGTTTAGTATCCACCAGCCTAGTTTCTAAATAAGTTTTACCCATAAGGGCTAATGCTAAAGAATATATCTCATCATTTACTTCATTCATAATATCCAGGTAATCCTTTTGATAATCAATTTTAGACGGGAAAACTTCTATATCTATAGATAATATATCCCTTCCATCCTTATTAATTATAAAATTGGATAACCCAATATCTGATGAAAAATCCACCATACCAATGTAACAATTACTTATTTTCTGGAACACATTATTTAAATTGCTTCCCATATGAATTACTTCATAATGACCCTTATCTTTAACTTCTAAGATGAGCTGATATTTTCCGTTCTCATAAAAACAAGGTCTTACATTAGATTCAATAACCTCTACTAACTCACCATTGTCAGAAATTACCTTTACCGTAACTTTGTCTTTATCTTTATATTCCAATGCAACTGTAAGTGTTGCTATAGTATTTATATTGATACCTAAATCTCTTGCTTTCTTATTTATGCTTTCACCACTAAATGTTAATGAAAATTCATACTCACAATTTATTTCTAAAAGTTTGTCATTATGCCCAGAATGAAGTAAATCCATCTTCATAACCTCTTAACATCATAAGTATTTTTTAGTACTCTTTTTGTACTTAATTTTGCCTAATTTTAGCTCTACTTCACACTCTTTAATATACTCAATTGTTGCAGTGACTTCTTTACCGTCAGTATTACAGTAATTAAATAATTTAATTAAGATTTCCTTAACGAGAAGCTCACTGCCAGTTATAATTGGCAATATCTTTTGCATTATCTGAAAATCAAAAGCTTCATCCTCACTTAATAAATCATTGATCTTATTTTCTAACATATAAAATACAATCTCATCTCTAACTCTATATCCAAAATTCTTATTACCTTGCTCTAATATCTCATTTATATCTTTAACCTTACTATTAGTTTGTCTAACAAATTCATCATCACTACTTAAAGCATCTTTAATACATAAGAAGCTTGTCTTAAAAAAGCTGTTATCCACATTAATACTTTCACATTCTTCATTACTAAAATCCAAATCATCTAAATCTACATCTGAAAACTCAATAGTATTTGCTCTATCTAATACTTTTCTGCTAAAAGCAAAAGTTGTATCATCCATATTAACAGTACCTACAATATAAATATTTTCAGGTATTCTTAAATTTTCATACTTATTTCCTTCTGGCAAATATTCCTTTGAAAACAATCTATCTGTTTTAATATTATTATACTTATCAAATTCTCTAGATTCTATAATGCTTAAATATTCACTTAAATAATACTCAACCCTAGCTAAATTCATTTCATCTAAACATATAAAATAAGGTTTATTAATATTCTCTTCTTTAGACGCTCTAAAAATAATTTCAGTTAACTTACCAGGTACAAATTCATCATTTATATTTTTATAACCAAATAATTCAGTGCTATCATTCCAATCAGGCTTAACACTAATAATATTATATTGCCCATTATCAGAGGTAGCCCCAACAGCATTTGCAAATAACTTAACTAACTTAGATTTACCAGTTCCACTTATTCCTGCTAGGATTACAAAGGGTTTTGTTTTAAGAGAGAGATAGAAATTTGCTAGATCATTATAGTGGTATATGAAACTTTTGAATAGGATATAACTATTTACCCCTTCTATGATATGTTTTGTTTCATGAACTATACTACGCTCCATCGCTTCACTTCCCTCTTTAGGATTTTCTAAATAAATATTATTATAATACTGTGAATAAATGGTTATCATGTTATTTAAATCAGTTATCAGCTGCTGCTCCTGTGACATATTATCTTTGGTATATAATTTATAAAATATCAAACCTGCTTCATAGTCCTTATTTCCCACTAATAAATTATTATCTGCAATAAAGCCTTTAGAATCTATCTCAGTTCTAATCTTTACCCTTGTATTAATCATTTGCTCTGTAGCTTTTCGCTTACCAAACTTCTTTTTAAGATTAGTACAACCTTGATTTAATGTAAGATATACTCTCTCCATATCTTCTGAAAATAGGTATACTATGTAAACTCCTTCCTGAATAGTAGTTGTTATTTCTTTATTATATGCTGCAATCCAAGGACAACTTGTCCATCCACCCTGACCAGAAGATCCTTTTACAATTAAATTATCATCATTAATATTATTTTTAATTTCATCTTTAACCTCGTAATTAAGAAGCTTGAACATCCTATGGTCTCGTCCAAACTTACCTTTCATTATTTCAGTTTTATAGTTTTGCATTATATCTAATAAATTTTCTCTTAAAGACATCTTATCCCCCGCTCTTCTTTCCTATAATAATATGATTCTATAAAATATTGTAAAGTCCTGCTAATGTGTACTTACTATATTGCTTACAAATATTTTTTAATTTTATGACAAATTAATCAATTACTTGAATATACTCTATTATAGTAATTATTTTAGGTGATAGGAGTGAGTTTATCTTTTAATAATATAAAACAACGAGCTATAGAATTTTCATACAAATGGAAAGATTGTTCAAGTGAACGAAGTGAAGCACAAAGCTTTTGGAATGATTTTTTTAATGTCTTTGATATAAGTCGAAAAAGAGTAGCTACGTTTGAAAAGCCCGTTAGAAAGAATGGTTCTAAAATTGGATATATTGATTTGTTTTGGAAGAGTACCCTTGTAGTTGAACATAAATCCAAAGGCAAAAGTTTGGACAAAGCCTATTCTCAAGCAATTGACTATTTTGAAGGATTAAGCGATGATGAACTTCCTAAATATGTTATAGTATCTGACTTTCAAAATTTTAGAATTTATGACCTTGAGAAAGATGGTATATTTACTCAATTTACCCTTGAGAATTTTTATATGCACATATACCTGTTTAGCTTTATCACTGGCTATAAAAAAATAACGTTTAAAGACGATGCTATTGTAAATATTCAAGCTGGTGAGCTACTTGGCAAACTATATATTTCACTTAAAGATAACAACTTTAATGAACACGACTTAAGTTTATTACTTATAAGAATTCTTTTCTGTCTCTTCGCTGATCACACTGGAATATGGGCAAAAAATCATCTTCAATATTATATCCTTCAAAATACAAAAGAAGATGGGAGCGATTTAGGTCTTCACTTAAATTTGATCTTCGAGACTCTAAATACTGATTATAGTAATAGACAATCCAATTTACATGAGGATTTACAGTGCTTTAGATATATAAATGGAGGCCTCTATAAAGAAAGACTTTCTACTGCAATATTCACTAAAAATAGTAGGTCTTTATTACTTAACTGCTGTTCATATGACTGGAGCCAAATTTCTCCTGTTATCTTTGGTTCAATTTTTCAAAGTGCCATGAGTTCTTTTAAACGTCAGCAATTAGGCATTCATTATACTAGTGAAAGAGACACCCTAAAAGTAATAGAGCCTTTAATACTAAATGACTTAAGGTTGAAATTTAATAATAACTTACACAGCTTAAATAAACTGAATGAACTTCTTAAAGAGACAAGTAAACTTAGGATATTAGATCCTGCTTGTGGTTGTGGAAATTTTTTAATTCTTACCTACAGAGAAATTAGATTACTTCAAATTGATATTTTAAAGCAAATAGCGCTTCTTAACGGTAAATACTTTAATGAATATCATATTCAGCAACAAATTATAGGCTGGAATGGTATTATTCTAGATGTTGATTCAATGTATGGTTTTGAAATTGATGAATTAGCAGTTAGAATATCTCAGGTAGCTCTCTGGCTTATTGATCACCAACTAAATTCTCTTATGGCTTTAGAGTTTGGAATTCCATATGAAAGGTTACCGCTTAAAAAGATTGCAAATATATTTAACGTAAATGCTCTAAAAATCGACTGGAATACCTATGTAGATAAAAAAAACTTATCTTTCATAGTTGGAAATCCACCATATTTACCTTCAAATAACAGAAGTGATAAGCAAAGAAGCGATATGGATTTAGTTTTCAACAAAAATGAGTATAACTTTAAAAATTATAAGAGACTTGATTATGTATGCGCCTGGTACGTTAAAGCCTCTAGCTACATTAAAGGTACTTCAATAAAGGTTGGATATGTCTCTACAAATTCAATTACACAAGGCGAGCAAGTAGAATTATTGTGGGAACCGCTGTTAGCACAAGGTATAAACATTAATTTTGCCCATAGATCCTTTAAGTGGAAGAATGGTTTATCTAATGATGCCTCGGTTTATGTGTGCGTTATAGGTTTTGCTTATTCTAATGATGTTTTAAAAAAGTTATATGATTATGATACACCCACCTCTGAGCCGTTAATGAAAATTTGTAATAACATAAATCCATACTTGCTTGATAAGCCTAATATTATTGTAAAATCAAGAACAAAGCCTATAAATAAACTAATCATGCCTTTAGCCTCAAAAGGTAGTATGCCTAATGATGGAGGAAATTTAATACTTAATAATGATGAAAAAGTAGAATTTTGCTTAAAGTATCCTGAATCATCAAAATATATACGCCCATTTATAAGTGCCTATACTATGATCAGGAATATTCCAAGATGGTGCATATGGTTAGAAAATTTTGATCTCATTGAAATTAAAAAGAATCCTTTTTTATATGATAGAATTCAAAAAGTCTTTGAATATAGAAAAAATGATTCTAAAAGCAAAAGGGCTTTATCATATCCCTATTTATTTGAGAATATTAAGCAGCCAAGCTGTAATTACATTGTTATTCCAAGCCATACCTCTGTGAACAGAATATATATACCCATACAAATATGTGATAAGGATAGCATAGTAAATAATTCTTGTATTGCCGTACACTCAAACGATAGTTATATTTTGGGTGTTTTAATGTCTTCTATGCATATGGCATGGATTAAAGAGTTCTCAGGTAGATTGAAGGGTGATTATAGATATTCTATAAAATTATGTTATAACACCTTCCCATTTATAATCCCTAGTGAAAAGCAAAGAGAAGATATTACTAACTGTGTAAGTGACATTTTAAAAATAAGATCTAACTCTAAACATTCTCTAGCTCAACTATATGATGCCCATCTTATCAGTAAAGAATTGCTATTAGCTCATAAACGACTGGACACAGTTGTTGAAAAACTGTATTTGAAAAAAGGTCCCTTTGTAGATGATCGAAAAAGAATAAATGTTTTACTAACTCATTACTTTAATTTGTTATCGCAAGCTGAACCTGATAAACTTAAACTTATTTAGAACAATTTTATGTTAAAAGATCAATAAATTGTTGGTTTACATGCTGTTAGATAACATGTATCAGAAAAAGTATAGCAAAATTTTGCTATACTTTTCTAGTGTTACCTCACTTACTCTAACCGTCATTTTACCATCTCCTTTTAAGTTGAATTATACCATGTGATTTATTTACTAGTTTTAGAAATTATAAAATCAACTTATAAGTATACTAATATTTATTAGTACCATATCAACGTATACTAAACTACTAATTGCAAATACTAACCTTAAAGTATTAATAAAAAAGGACTGAGGTTACTATGGATTATAAACAATGTAGACACTGCAAAGAAACCAAGGAACTAGCACAGTTTAATTTAAATAAATCTTCAAAAGATGGACATCAAAAATACTGTAAAGAGTGTAATAAAAATCTTAATAGGGACTATAAGGAAAGAAAGGCTTCTAAAGAAGGCAGAGTTATGCTCCCTTATAAATCCAAGAAATATTCAACTGTAAGCAATGAGGAATTACTACAAATTATAAAGAATTTCTTTAATGAATTTAAACGCGCACCAACAACTTGTGATTTTGATAATAATGATAAATATCCCCATTTCAGAACATATTACAGGCACTTTGTTTATTATAAATCCGATACTAAAGTATCTAGCTGGAATGATATTTTGAACTTGGCAGGTGTATCTCCTCTAGATTATAGAGACTTCTGGTCTGCCTGGCAGTATCTTGTCGAGATATCAGCATCCATTTTAGAAGGTGACTGTCTCTTTCAATATTGCGGATTTGGTTTAGATTTTAAACCAGATATTTATATCCCGCTTAAGCATAAAGTAATTGATGAAGCTACCTCTAATTACGCATGCAAACACAAGGTAAAACAATATAAAAAAGCTACTGCTAAAGGTGCCTCAGTAGAATATTGGTGCTTAAACAAAAATAACAGGCCCGGATTAAACTTACCGAATCTGAAATATGTTTTTGCTGATGAAATTGTTTTGAAATTATCAAAACTAGGTTATCATAAATTATGTTATGATATCAAGAATCTTCATCTAGTATATAAAGAATTTAATGACGCATATAAGAAACATAAAAAAGACTACATAATTAAAAAGCTAAAGGAATTTCATCTTAAAAATGGTAGAACTCCTTTTACTAGAGACTTTATAGGAAATCCAGATTATCCATCCTCATCAGCTATAACTGATTTGTTCGGGACCTTTAATAATGCATTAATTGCATCTGAATTAACTATAAATACTTTTGCTAATTTACCCTTTGATGAAAAAATAGCTAAGGATGATTTAATGAATCTTATTAACAAACTTGGCCGGTTACCCAAATGGCGGGAGTTACATCCCCCTAATACTACTTTTACTCAAAAAGTTTATCACAAATATTGGGGTAGCATTGAAAATTGTGTTAACTCCATTGGATTTAATTATATGTTTCTAAAGAATTCATCTATTGACATCAAAGTAAACTTAAGACTTGACTCAATAATAGAATTTAAAACACTCCACAACCGTATGCCAGCAATTAACGAGTTTGGCGCTAAGAACGCACTCCCCAGCTATCACTGGGTCTGTAATCATTTTGGAAGTTATGAAAATTTAATAATACATTTAGATAACCCAATAGATACTACTCTCTAATATTTAAAAGCATTTTATCCACAAAGTTATGATAAAATAATATACTTGTCCACAAATTGAATGTGTACTATTTTATCCTACTTACTCTATTTCTTTTTTAACTAAACCACAAATAATATCAATACCATTTGATATTATTTGTTTTTGCTGAGCATTTATTTCTATATTATTAAGAAGTATTTTTCCGTCTTCTGCTAAATTATTTATTAGAATTGCTATTTTTTCTAGTTCAATAAATTCAGAGTCATTATTCATATTGTGTTTTTGACCTAATTCCTTAATAACATGGATATCATTACACAACAAATAATCTAATGAAACATTAAAATATTCTACAAAATTCCTAATAGCATTCATCTCAGGTTGTCTTTTATTATTTTCGTATTGGCTAATAGTTGTTTTTGTAAATGCATATCCATATATGCCATTAAACTCATTTGCTAATTGTTCCTGTGTCATTTTTTTAGACAACCTTACGCTCTTAAATCTCTCTCCAAAAGTATTCAAAATAAACTCCTCCATAATCATAACTTTATTTATAATTATGGCCAAACATTCACTTGTCTACTCAATGATTATTGTATTTAATACGTATAATTAAATCTACCCTCTCACTTTTACACTAACCCATTTTATGCTAAACTTATAACAGAGGTGTTTTGTATGAAGAAACTAATAAAGGTTGTAGCAGCTATTATTGAAAATGGAAATAATGAAATCTTATGTGCCCTTAGATCACCAATAATGTCCCTACCAAATATGTGGGAATTTCCTGGCGGTAAAGTAGAAAGTGGTGAAACTTTAAAAGAAGCTATTGAACGAGAAATAAAAGAAGAGCTCCATTGCGATGTTGAATTTATTGATATATTTAATGATAATACTTTTGAATATGACAAATTTATAGTAAATTTAATTACTATTAAGTGCCACTTAACATCCGGTACTCCTACTGCAAATGAGCATTCAAAATTGATATGGTTACATAGAGAAAATTTGCTTTCTCTAAAATGGGCTCCTGCCGATATTAAGGCTGTAGATCAGATTGCAACAGAAAAGGTATAGCAAATTTTATTTTGCCATACCTTTTTTATGAATTTTGTATGTTTTTCTCATTCATAATCTGTTACATTACCTTTACCTATGAATCAGCCATAACTTTTAAGTTATTATTTGTTAATTATCTTAAAGTAACTTGTTAAATGCTTCGCCTTGCTTATTCGCTTTTATAAGTCCAGTTATCATATCATATACTTCATCTTTCTTCTTTTTAATCTGCCTTTTATCTCCTGACAAAATAAAATATATAATATTTAAATCTATGAGTGTAGTTGATTTTAAAATTTGTTCTTTATTTCTACTTTCAATAAATGAAGTGACCTTAAAAGCATCAGGAAAATCAATATAGTTTAGCTTTATCCCTCTAATGCTTTGAAAATCTTTATTTGTCCATAACTTTATTATTTCCTCAAAAGGTACTTTCTCACTTTTCTTTTTAACATTTGTATAAAATATTTCATCACCTGCATTTTGTAATTTATCAATCACTGCGTCACTATGAGGTTTCAAAAGTTTTATCATTTGCTCTATTTCCTTTGATTGCTGTTTTAGCTTTTCACAATCAATGATACCTATAATTTCTTTGTATTTTATAAGAGAGTTTATAATGTCCCTAAAATAGATTTTTCCCATGGCATTGCTCCTTGAACTTTTTATTGAACTAAGTTTTAATCAATACATTCCATTATTTCTTTAGTTAAATCTTTATACTCTTCTCTTATCTTACCATTTGCAGTATCTCTAGCAATGTCTTCATAATTATTTATAATAGTAGAAAATATATACTTGTCTTTTCCCTTTATAGATAACTGTGATTCCACATTTGCATCTTTTATATAAGTATTAATCTTTATTAAAACATCATCATTTTTAACTGACCCTTTTTTCAAAGTTTCAAATATTCCTAATAACTTTGGTTTCTCACCAAATAATAATCTAGCAATATCAGAATTATTATGGTCCACGCAATACTTCTTATATATTCTTTCTATAGTAGTAATATAATGTGCAACTCCTCTAGCACTCATAGTTTGTAATATAGTCGGTATAAGATAATAGTCAGATATTAAAAATGCACCTTGTGTTATAACGTTATTACTAGGTGGACAATCAAATAATATATAATCATACTCATACTCTAACCTATGCTTTTGCATAAATTGCTGCAACACAATTAAATCCTCCAAATCATTTTTCAAATTCATTGCAAGTTCATCTAATCCACCAGATTTATAAAAAATATTAGACGGAATATAATCTAATCCAATAACATTAGTTTTAACTAAAACCTTTTTATCAAATTGGCATTCTATGTTAGGGTATGATTTAAGTTGTATCCACATATCATATACGTAATTTAGACTTTCATTTGATTTAAGTTGATCTAATTCTGAAAGATTACCAATGCATATTTCACTTAGAGAACACTGCGGATCTAAGTCAATAAGCAATACTTTTTTCCCATTTAGCACAAGATGCCTACCTATCTGATATACGCTAGTGGTTTTACCTACTCCACCTTTATAATTACCTACAAAAATCTTCTTTGCTTTTTTCATTTATTGCCTTCCTTAAAATTTATTCTTAATAAAAGTATATATGTTGAAAGACTATATTATTCCAATTAATGGTTCTATTTTATATATCCATATTACTTAGTAACTCTTTAGCTTTCTAATTCTTATTTAGATAATAATATACACTTACCCATCTTTTCGTGTTTAGATTGCCAAT
The DNA here is from genome assembly GCF_018861705.1 of Clostridium psychrophilum. Taxonomy (GTDB): domain Bacteria; phylum Bacillota; class Clostridia; order Clostridiales; family Clostridiaceae; genus Clostridium_AD; species Clostridium_AD psychrophilum. The sequence goes on from NZ_JAHLEC010000029.1 coordinate 12,741, forward strand.
ATCAGAAAAGGTATAGCAAAATTAATTTTGCTATACCTTTTTTATGAATTCTATATATTTGTCTGTTGGCATTTCATTCTTTAACTTTATCTTAACTGTTATAGGCTTTTCTCCTTCATACTCTACCACGTCACCCTTCCCTATATAAATAAAAGGCTCTGAGGCTCCATCAATTTGCTTATATTTTCTCACAAAAATATGTAGGTTAATTCCTCGTTCTTTATTTAAAATAATATTTTTACCTCTTTCTGAACTTTGGGATGTACTATTTGGACTTTGCCATTGAAAGTATTTGCTATCTATAAACTTATCTTTATAATTTATACTTTCCTTAATGTCTTCTTCCTTATGTAAATCGACAAAAATAAAATATTCATTCCCATTTACAATAAGTCCAAGTCCTCTAAATGAACTATGAATTTTAGTATAATTAGAAAGTTGCGCTGCATCTATCATTCGATACTGTTCGTATAACTTAAAGAATGGCACTCCGTAATACTTACTTTCAAACTCTTTTTCATATCTTATAAGAGCATAATTTATAACATCTTCGATATATATTCTATATTTTTCATTGTGTACTACAGTCTTAAAATCCCATGTACTACTTAAAACATCGCCATTAAGTCCAAAACATTTAATATTATTTTTAACTTGAGCTGAATCATAATAGTTTTGATTTAAGCATTGGAACGCATGCTTAATACTGTCATCATCTACACCATCAATATACTTTAATATCTCATTTTTAGCTTGCATTAAAGTTATTTTTTCATTGCTTAACAAATATTTAATTATACTATATTCATAAACTCGTTTTATAGGCAACCTTGCTGATAATTCTTTAAGTATTTTAAGAAAGACTTCCTCTTCCAATAACTTTTTTAAAACATCATCATTCTCCATCTTAGCTACAAACCCAATATAAGTTTTTTCCTTATTTAAAAATGTTAAAGGATCAGGTGCTCCATCATACTTTATATAATCCATAAGTAAATATGGAGTTTTTCCACTGTTCATCATCTTAAACTCTAAATATTCTTCCTTTAAATATCTCATGGAATTGAAATTTTCTTCAGTTAACTGTTCTAATATTCTCTCCTGAGCAATTCTATCCATCTGTATATTTGTGCATCCAGGTATATTACCAAACTGCGTTGCTACGGCTACCTTCAAACTATCTTTGTCATAATATCTTGCACCATTTAATGCTATGGCAATTAGAAATACTTTTTTATGATTACCAATAAAATCTAATACAGTTAAGAAAGATTTTTCTTTATGAGTTCTAAGTCCACGACCAAGCTGTTGTATGAAAATTATAGGCGAATTAGTTGGTCTAAGCATTAACACTAAATTAATAGATGGAATATCCACGCCTTCATTAAATATATCTACAGTGAATATAACTTCTAAGTCTTCCTCATCTGCTTCTAATTTTTTTATGTAATATTGTCTTTCATCTGCAGAATTTTCTCCAGTTAAACATACGCTTTTAATTCCTCTTTTATTAAATTCAGCTGCCATATATTGTGCATGATCAATACTTGCACAAAAGCCTACACCTTTACATTTCTCACCATCATAGCCGTAAAATTTCATCTTATCAATTATGAAATTAACCCTCTCATTAACTTTTAATCTTTTAGTTATTTCATCTATGTCCTGCGGATTTACTCCACTAAGGTCAATACCCTCTATATCAGATATACCAAAATAATGAAATGGGACAACGAGTTCTAGCTTTAAAGCTTCCCTAAGCCTTAATTCTAAAGCCACATTATTATCAAAGATATCGAATATATTCCCGTTATCACATCTTTCTGGTATTGCAGTCATGCCAAGTAAAAATTTAGGTTTGAAATACTCCATGACCCTTTCATAAGACAGACTAGAAGCGTGGTGGGCCTCATCAATAACCATATATTCAAACTCATCATTCTTAAACTTTTCTAGATTATTGTTCATTGATTGTATAGTTGAAAATAAATAATCCGCACCTAAATCCTTGCTTGTGCCTGTTAAAAGTCCTGTTGTTATATCTTTGTTTTTAACTAACTCCTTAAATGTTTTTTCTGCGTCTCTTAATATCTCTTCCCTATGAGCCAAGAAAAGTAACTTTTTAGGTTTATAGCTAATAGCATCAAATGCTGACATATACGTTTTTCCTGTACCCGTAGCTGCAATAACCAAAGCTTTATCTTCACCGGCAGCTCTTAATCTATATAAATTATCCATAGCTTTCTGTTGCATATAGTTAGGCTTAATTAATTGATAGTCACTAAACTCTAAGTTGTTATTTTGTTGACTTTTTTTAAGTTCATTTAGAAAATTACTGTAACTATTAATAAACTCATCATCAACAATAGAAGTTGCTTCCCATAAACCTAAATACTCCTCCAAAACCTCACGAGTAAAACTATCATCTTTTTTAGAAATAACTCTAACATTCCATTCTACATTACGCTTTAAAGCTCTTTGAGTTATATTAGAAGATCCTATAATTATTTTATATTCATCTTTGTTTTCAAAAATATAAGCTTTAGTATGAAAACCCATCTCGTTCGTGGCCACAAAAACCTTTAAATCAATATTATTAAACTTTTTTATCCTCTCAAGTGCCTTTGGTTCAGTAAAATTAAGATATGTAGATGTTAATATTTTACCCTTAACACCTTTTTCTTCAAGCTCTTTAAAACTATCTAATAAAAGTTGAAGTCCACTAAAATTAATAAATGCTACACTAAAATAAAATTTAGCACACTCACTTAAGCATCTCTTAAGTTCATCTAATAAATTTCCTTTTTCTGAATTCACTATCAACTTATTATTTACTAGAAATTCAGTGTTTTCTATTTCTTTATGTTTAACATCTACAAAACTAATCTGCTGTTCTTCTTTAATATCTATTTTGTTAAATATTGAATTCATTTTATCCCCCATAATTTAATATATAACTATTTATATTTAGTAAAATTTTAATGTATATATATGAAATTACCTTAATTCATACATATACTCTTAACTTCAGTCTGACCTTATCAATTCTTCGATTTATATAACTGCTTAATCAAACTAAATATATACTCGATGTCCTCGTCATTACTTATTTGTATCTGATAATCGCCATTTCCCCAATGTCCAGTATTTGAAACATCTCTTGCAATATTTCTAGGATCATCTAACGTACCTGCTTTTGTATTCAACCAAATTTTCAAAGCTTTTTTTTGTAAATGTATATCTAGCATTACTTTCTTATTATATATAAAACCTAATTCTAATTTTTTAGCTTTTATATCAATAGTGGCATCTAATGATAGTATAAAATCTTTTATTTTTCCATATAACTCAACAATTTCCTCACTAGAGTTATTTAAGTGCTGTTCTTCTGTATATACTTTAACTTCTGTATTTACAATATCAACTTCACTACCGATTGTAGCTATTGTCTTTATAGATTCACTACCTTTTGATGATTTAATTAGATTAAAGTACATTGTATCATTAGTAAATTTCTTTACTTCCCATAACTCAAAAGGTAAATCTTTAAAATTAATAGCCTCCTTTTGATAATTATTAAAGGTTGGAGATACAAATATAACCCTTGATTGTGACCAATCCACATCATCTCTCTTTAATGTGCTATTACAGTTTTCATTATACTCAAGTATAAAATCAGCCTTATTATTAAGCATTAAAGAAAGATACGAATAGCCTTGATCTATAACACTAAAGTTACTAGTATTCTTATACTCAATGATTACAAATGACTTACTGCTTTCATTAAATGCTAAAGTATCAAGCCTAAAGTTATTAAGAGAAAATTCCCTCTTAACAAACTTTAACCCAAATATATTTTCTAAATTATTTTCACATAACTTATGAAGTTCCACTTCCTTTGAAAAAGTCTTTTCCTTTATTTCTTCTAAGTTATTTCCATCTATTTTATATAAAAACATAACCACTACTCCTTTACTTATAAAACTCTTCACTTTCCAATTAAAAGTTGATGCGTTAACCTTTTATAAATTTCTTTAAGATTTTCAAATATATTATATTCATGAATTTTAACCTGGTGGCTTATCCACCCCATATAAGTATTCGAGATTTAAGGATAATTCCCTTTTTCATATTATCAAAGCTGCAAATATGGATAATTATTTAAATTATATTAACAAAAGTTAAATGTTTTGCTAACGCTCTAAAAAGGCTCTAACAAGTTTGCTAGAGTCCTTCATATTAACAAAAAAATTCAACTTATGGTGCAATATATTAATCTGCCTATTTTAAATCAATCTGCTTAATCTCCATTTAATGTTAATATTCTTATACCCATTCATTTTAAATAATGAACTAATGAACTAATGAAAACAATAATGCACTTGATTACCCCTGAGTGCGTTATTGTAATAATACACAAAAATTGACACACCTCTCTAAATTCAAAAAGTATTACCCTCTATACTTTTCAGATAATTCCAAAATAAAAATAACATCTTTATCAAATTCTTCTCGTGACGGTTTTATATTTTGAGTTTCATAAGGTTGACTATGGCTCTCAACATATCTACAGCATTTATTGAATAATCCTGTTACTGCTGGAATGTAAGTAACAAATTCTCCATTAATTTTTGAAATAGATCCAAATAGGATATTAGGTGCAAATCTTCTTATGATATTGTTGAAGAAGCCTTCTTCGACAATTAGCTCACACCATGTCCTCATTATTGAATATGCAAATTGTAAATTTGATTCTAATTCAGACCCTAAACATTTCTTAGAATCAATCTTTGTTTGCTCATTTTTTATTTTACCTACAATTGATTTTAAGTTATCTAATTTAGCACTAAAATTTTCAGTAATCATTCCTTTATTGTCTCTATCATACTCCCCAACATCAAAAAATTTATCATCTTTATTTTTTTTACTACAGCTATTATAAAGATAATAGTAAAACATTATATTATGTGTAAATATAATTACTTGTCTTTCTTTAGATACCTTGTAAATTACATCTGCAATCTTTTCCGCTCTTTTGTAATCAAATGAAGTTACAGGATCATCAAATAGGGTAGTACAATAATTGTTTCTTATCTTAAGATCAGTTAAAAACTCTGCTAGTGCAATGGCTTTTTGTTCTCCCTCACTCATTATATCAGTTACTTTAGTATTCTCATTAACTACATATTTACTTCTTTTCGTTTGCCCCTTTTGAGGATTAAGCTTTATACTTACATTTGGTGCTCCTAAATAATCACAATATTTATTAAAGGTGGTAGTGTAATCGCCTGCAACAATTTCTTTAAAAGCATCCTTTGATTTAGTAGTCAATGAAGATGTACTAAATTTGCCTTTTACCTTGCTTAATGAATCAATATTAACTTTATATTCGTACCACTGTTTGAATAAATCTATAGATTCATTAATCTTCTTTTTTCTCAAAAATACAGTTTTCTGCTCAGTTAAATTGGTTATGAGTGCGTCAACCTCAGTATTTGTCTTACTTAAAGCTGTTAGCCTTATACCTATTTCAGCTATTTCTTTTTTAATTTCAACATTGATGTCCTCAAAATTAATCAAGCACTCATCTTTTACTTCTTGTCTGTTATCGATACTTTTCTTGAAAATATCTTTATTCTTATCAACCAAACTAATAATAGCCTTAATGTTCCCAATAAAAATCTTTTTATCTTCCTTTAGCAAATTCGCTTCGCTCATTATAACCCCCGTTGGTCTTGAACAAATTATAAACACAATTTGTTTTGCTAATATTTTCAACTGTACAAACTTTATCAAAAGATGAAGTATTGTTAAGCTTTCCTAAGGATGAATTTGATTATATTGTTATTGATGAAGTTCATAAGGCTGGTGCCATTAGTTATCAAAAAATTGTGGATTACTTTGAGCCGGAATTTTTATTAGGTATGACAGCTACTCCAGAAAGATCTGATGATTTTGATATTTTTAAAATGTTTGATCATAATGTGGCTTATGAAATCCGATTACAACAAGCATTAGAAGAAGATTTACTTTGTCCATTCCACTATTTTGGAATTACGGATATAACTATAGATGGTAATGGGTTAGATGATACTACAGATTTTAAATATTTAGTATGTGACCAAAGAGTTAATCATATTATCGATAAAATTAACTTTTATGGCTACTGTGGCGATAGAGTAAAAGGACTAATATTTTGTAGTAATAAAAAAGAAGCTAGTGAGTTATCAATTAAGTTTAATAACCTTAACTTAAAAACATTAGCATTAACAGAAGATAATACTCAACTCGAACGTGAAGAGGCTATTGGGCGCTTAGAACAAGATGAACTCATTAATTGTTTAGATTATATTTTTACAGTTGATATTTTTAATGAAGGAATAGACATACCCTCAGTTAATCAAGTTGTTATGCTAAGGGCTACTAAATCAGCTATAATTTTTATACAGCAACTAGGTCGTGGACTTAGAAAATATGATTATAAAGAATTTGTTGTCATTATAGACTTTGTAGGAAACTACGATAGTAACTTTTTCATCCCTATAGCACTTTCAGGAGACCGAACCTATAATAAAGATACTATTAGGAAATATGTTATGGAAGGAAATAGAATAATTCCCGGTTATTCTACTGTTAATTTTGATGAAATTTCTAAGAAACATATATTTGAATCTATAGATAAAGTCAATTTTAATGATATTAAAATTATTAAGGAGAGCTACAAAAATTTAAAACAAAAACTAGGTAAAATCCCTAGCTTAAATGATTTTCATTTGCATGACTCCATTGATCCTATAAGAATTTTTGATAATAACAGCTTAGGCTCATATCATAAGTTTTTAACAAAGTATGAAAAAGAATATACGGTGCAGCTTGATGCTATCCAAGAATCTTTTATAGAATTCATTTCTAAAAAACTCTCTTCCGAAAAACGAATCCATGAGTTAGAGATGATTAGATGTGCAATAAATTATAAAGTTGATTTAATATATAGACTAAGAAATATTTTAAAAGAACAATATAATATAGATTTCAAGGATAGTACAGAGACCTCAATAGTAAATGTGCTTACAAATCAATTTGCTAGTGGATCTGCTAAATCAACATATAAAGATTGTATTTTTCTAGAAAAAGATGGATTAGATTATAAAACATCAGAGGTTTTCAATGAAAATCTGAAAAATGGAGAATTCAAGAAAATGATTGTAGAACTTATTGAGTTTGGTATAGATCGATATAAAAGATTTTATAGTGACCACTATATGAATACAAATTTTCAATTATATCAAAAATATACATATGAGGATGTGTGTAAATTATTAGAATGGGAAAAAGGTGAATTAGCCCTTAATATCGGAGGTTACAAGTTTGATAACAAAACTAAAACTTATCCCGTATTTATTAATTATAATAAATCTCAAGATATTAATGCTTCTATAAATTATGAAGATAGATTTGAGTCCGCATCACAATTAATTGCAATATCTAAATCAGGAAGAACAGAAAAATCTGCAGATGTTGTACAAGCTTATAATGCTGAAAAAGATGGTGTAGAAATGAGTTTATTTGTAAGAAAGAACAAGGATGATAAATTATCAAAAGAGTTTTATTATCTAGGAAAAATTAATGCTGTAGGCACCCCTAACCCAATTATTATGGGGAATACTAATAAGACTGCTGTGGAAATTAGGTATCAGTTGTATACACCTGTAAGAGAAGATCTGTTTGATTACATTATTTCATAAGGTTTTATTGTAAAAGAGGTATTTAATTTTTTACCACTTACAAACTCACTTTGTTTCTTTATAAATAAAGTGCAGGCTGCTGTAGACAATTGAAAAATAACAAAGGTCCTAGAAGATTAAAACTCCTAGGGCTTTTATGTCGCCGCAACAGAGCGAATGTGCGACCAACTGGTTCGTAGTTAGTTTTACCACTTAATTCCCTTTAACAAGCACTAACTTATATTCACTTCATACTTAGTATTACCAACGGTTTAAACCCTTTTAACTTAACTGATATTAACAATAATTAATATGTATTCCCGATCACCACGTTAGCAGAATGTTAGCATGTTCTATTGGCTCTAGTAAATTTGCAATCATTTGAATAACTAAGTTTAACAACTTTTATCAAAGATATATTTTTGTATCTTAACTTAGCTCTTAACTTCATATTAAATAATAATAACCATAAAGTTAAGGATTCACCATTTGAAAACACTCCATTACTAGTCTCTACCTTATTCTTTTATAAGTCTCTTAACTTATTATCTTAACTACTCTATATAATTATTAGTTAAGACTGATCTAATTAGTTTGTATCTAATAGGTTATTCCTTAACATCCAATTAGGTTTAGTTCTAGGACCACAGTTTATTATAGACCTATCCCTATTTGCCATTTTAGTCAATATGTTACTTATTTTTTTATGTTTTTGCTTTTCATCTAATATATCTGGAAGTTTGTCTAATAACAGTTTATCAATTTCTTTTCTACTTGCTTGTTTGAATTCTGTTATAAAGTCTATTATTAGTTTCTTATAGTATTCATTATTAAATGCTCTATTCTTAATATAAGAAACCTTATCTCCAGTAGCAGCTGCTACTTGTGATACAACATATATATTTGGATTTCTGCCTTCTATAAGCTTTTGATTCTTTAAAAACTTTCTTTCAGCTACAGTTAATGGTTCTTTCTTTTGAACCTTATCTAATGCAATAACAGTTTTCAAGTCAAAGTAAGTATTTTTTAATAATAATTTAGTATAATTTTCATCAATTATCTTACCCATTATTCCTACTTTTACTCTCTCTGGATTTTTTAAATCATAATCTGGAAGTGGAAAGTATCTCTGCATTTGTTTAATAAACATTTTTTTAATGCCACTGCCAATTGTATCTATCATATTTAGACTTACCATTGCGTTCGCTAAAAATTGATTTCTATAATATTCTTGTGGAGCGTCTTGGTCTATTACTTTTTCAATAGTTTGGGGAATAAAGCTGCCACAGTTAGTAAATATTAATTTCTCAGACTTCTCTACTAAATTAATTCTCCCCATTAATGTATAATCTTGATGAGCTATACAATTATGCAATACTTCACGTATAACATATGGGTCATATTGAGTTATCTCTGTAGGAAATAATGTGTTCTCTGTTAGATACCTGTATTTCAAATTTCTAATCTTTTCAAAAACCTTATCTACATTTATAAGGAATGGAGGTCCAAAATGTTCATAGTCCTTTTCAATATTATTATCGTCTTTAAGAACCCAAGTTATTTTTGATACTGAGGGTCCTATAAAATGTTCTGATTCTTCCTTACCTAATAAGATAATAGCAGTCCTTGTAATCTTACCCTTAATAGTTACTTTTGCCTTGTCTAAGAATGTTCTATCATCCCATTTATCAGAATCCTCAGCTAACTTAGGGTTCTTATTCTTATATTCTAACCTTGCTTTTAATATTGCTTGAGAATCTAAATCCTTTATGGTCGCTTCATCACAAATTTGTGCAGACCAATCCTCTCTTGTTCTTTGCTGTCTAATTTCCTCTATTTCTTGTAAGTTAAGAGGGCCTATTGATTCGCTATCTCGTCCATAAAAATGTCCTTCCCAAGCAATTGGTATACCCTGCGGAGCTGCAGGTATCTGAAACATGATTACTCTACCTTCAGTAAGCATTAACTCATGTATTTCAATAAATGTAATATTATTTGTTGTTTTCATTGATATCTCATGCTTAAGACTATCCAGGCTAGCTCTATTTGCTCTATAGTTAGTCCCTACTATTTTTCTATTCTTATCTTCAACACCAAATACCATCCAACCAAATCTTTTACCCTTTAAATTCGCTTCGTTACTCAACGCTGAAAAATACTTTCCTAATTTATTAAAGTCATAAGTATTTTTAGCCTCTTTAAACTCTAACCATTCTGTTTCAAGTGGTAATGACCTATACTCATCCAGTAACTTCTCTAATTCATCAATAGACAATATTTCTTTCCTCCTAGCATCCCTTAATTGGACAATATGCTATTGTATATTACTTTATTGTACTACAGTTCACTTTCCGTGTAAACAAATGTAAATTATTGAAACATAAAACATTTATTATACTTATATTTCATTTGTCATTAGCAACAAAAACTGTTCCAGTTTTTGTAAGGGGTCAGGTACCTTTCAAAAATTGTAAATGTAGTGAGTGATTTTTGTTGCTAGTGATAGTACCATGAGCTCTCACCCTGGTACTATCACTATTTGCTTGCTAATAAAATTGCTTGTTTAATCATTTAAATTCGTCATAACTCATTATTTAACAATAACTTATAAATCAGTGCTAATTAACTTTCTAAAACTATAATTAAATATTTTATACAAATTTAACGAATTGTTTTATTAGCTAAAGATCCATAAACCTTAGCTTTCTGTTAGTACACTCAAGAAATTGGAATGTAGCAAATTTTTTTGTTGCCCTTATATTTCAATTTCTTCTGAAATATTAAAGAAATATGCTTTATTTCCGTCTGGGAATCTAAATACTGGCACCCAAAATGATTGGTCGTCCCATCCCTTATTTTTGGTTCCAGTTAATCTATAAAGGAACAACGTCGGGCTACTACCTACTGCTAAATCATGATCGCTTGCGCTTAATACAGCCGAAATCCCTCTAGTTTCACTATTACCAATTCTTCTATCAGTACGGACAACAAGATATGCCTTATTATTATATTCTAATTTGCTTTTTAAGAATTTCAGAATAGTTATAATTCTTTTATCATTCCAGAAACTTCTTGAAGGTATTGACGTAATCTGCTCTAAAATCTTTATAGCAAAATCAATGGTTATTTCCTTTGCTGGTTCACTAACTGTTCCTACATATGGCAACATCATCTTATTCAGTACATTAGTTGTATCCTCTATATCTTCTTTTTTATATTGAATCATGTTAGAAAAATATTCTTTACCACTTTTATATGTTATAACTTCATCAGGGTTAAGTACATTTGCTCTCGTAGGTTTTAATTCTCCATATACATTAATTGGTATAATTCCCTCTTGCTGTGCATGTTCAATTATAAAATCCCTTAATTCATTTTCAGATTCATTTATCAGAAAAAATCTATCAGCTAATTCACGAGTAATAAATACTCTTGTGACCTCAAGATCGCTACTTCTATATCCATACATTCTAGCATGTTGTTTCATTGTATCAGATTTAGGTGTACTGGTTTGTCTACTATAGTAAGTAGTTATTAACTTCTTAATTGTTACACCTCTGCTTAACTTACTGCCTCCTATAATAAAATTAAAAATAGCCCCATATGATGGCTCACTTGCTTCATTATCAGAGTTAATTACTTCTATATTATTGTTTGATATAAATAACTTCATTTTCTTTAATATAAGATCAAGTTCAGGAATAGTGACAAATGTTATCTTTATATTTTTATATGACTCTATCATTAAATTACCTATTTCTATCTTTTCAGATTCAGTAAGATTGCTATTATTATTCAAAAACATAGAAACCTTGCCTATATAATTTCCTAATAAAAACTTAATATATTCGTGGTCATTTTTGCTTACACTAATATGACACATAAATGAAAATTTATTTCCTTCCTTATGTATTTTTTTTGCAATCGCACTTATTAAGAAAGTACAAATAGCCTTTTTCATTCCTTCAGGTATTAATATTATGTTCTTATCATCAGGAACAGTAATATTTAGCTCTTCTTCAGTTAAAATTCTCAAATACATATTTTCTTCAAAAGGATTAGCAAATAATATATCTCCTCCTACATAGTCTGGGCCTGGCTCTGTAATCACTATAAACTTTGGTTTAAAAGTAGAATTAATATCTTGTAACAAAAGGACTTGTGGAGTTGCTGTAACCTGTATGTATGCCCTCCTTATAAACCTTCCTATTATAGTTTCAAGCAAATTATTTATTGTACTTTGTCCACCCTTGCTAGTTTTAGTATTTGGAGAAGCTTGGTCAGCCTCATCATCAAATATAAAAGTTTTCTCACTCTTAACATTTGATTCTTCTAACAGTTTGTCCAACTTTAAAAGTTGTTCTTGATTCTTTGTTGAAACAATCATTATCCTTCCATACTGGTTCATTAACTCATCTATGCTTATAGTTGGGTTATCAAACTCACTTTTGACACCAAGTGTAGTCCAGGAATACTTTCCATAATCCTTGTAAGTGATTGATTATACAGCCAATTACTATCAGTTGTAAAAAATACAAAGAAACAAATATTATTATCAACAGCAACAGCTGAAGACATCATAACATTATTTGTTTTTCCACTCTGAACCTTTCCTAGTATAAGACCTTCAGTGTTTTCATCATTATTTAAATAATTCATTGATTTACTATAAACTTCATCGGCCTTCGCAATCATACTTGTAATCGATTCTTCCGGAATATCATCCTCAGTCAGCTTTTCCACTAAATATTCTACATTTTCATCATGAATTATTCTTCTCTCACTACTCATTTAATCGCCTCTTAAATAATTTATAGGATTATTGTATCATCAATTTACAATACTTACAAATATTATAAAACCAGTCCAAAACACACCATGAAAATCTGTAACAAACAGCTATTTAATGAATACACAAAAGCAGTTAGAAATTAGGTATTAGAATATATCTCACCACATTTCGATTTTTATGCTTTGCATATTCGTTTAAAAAACAGAAGTTATCCACTATATCTCTATTTTTTGTAACCATCTCGGTTCTGTTTCATAATAAAAAGGCTATAACGTTCATTAGAACCCCGTTGGTAGCAAAACAAATTGTAAACACAAATTATTTTACTGCTTAATAAGATAAAGAGCGTAACCTTTGCATCCATTGCATTTACAGTATCTGTAAAAATATTACAAATAGTCTATTCATTTCTACTAATAATCTTTTTTCATTTTCCATTTAGAAAAACACTTAATTATAGATTGTCTCCCTTTAAACAAATCCAGCCCCAATTATGTATCCATACAACTGGCTAAACATCTCTCAAAGAAAATTGACATGATAAAAGGATCCAACAATTTTGCTAGATCCTTTCATGTTTATTGATAAAATAAAGTTTGACCGCCTTAGCTAACTACAAATTCTCAATAAATCCATTAAAATTGTCAGTTTCCAAAAACTCAACTTTAGTCCCAAGAGCTTCAAAATGCTTATGTCCACAAGCAATTTTACTTACTTCACGTAAACGTAATTCTTCAGCTAAAATACTACCTTTTGTTTCTAATACAAAGTACAGTTTTTCTTCATTATTGTTTCCAACCAAAACAGCCCAATCAGGATTGTAACTTCCAAGAGGAGTATCAATTTTGAACCAATACGGTAGTTTAGCATAGACTTTAACGCTATTATTTTTTTCGAATTTCCTAGCGAACTCCTCTTCCACACCGGAGTCATAAACTACATATTCATAAACAGATTTATCACTCTCCAGCATATTTTTTGACAAATATCCATAAAGCTCTTGATCTTCAAATAATTCTTGGGCATAAAACTCGTCTTCCCCTAGCTTTTCATATTTAACTCCACCTACAAGGAGGTATTTCATCTTTCTTCGAATTATAGAACTAACTTCATCCATAAACATTTGGGGATTGTTTTTAAAATCATCTAATCTTTTAGACTGTTTAAGGATATCTACAACTGTTCTCCTTGTAAGCTTAGTTCCATTTTGTAAATAAGTTATAATATCTGGCAAATAAAAACACGCATTATCAACATCCATTGCATATCGAGTGCTTTCTTCTGTAATAGTTCCCCCTGCATTTATTTCTATATCCGCCTTTGTGTATATTAGTTTAGCTTTATCTACCTTCAAGTTCTTCATAATCTCCTCTGAACATAATTTTATTAGCTCAGAGCTATTAATCTTTACTGAATAAGTAGTTTTATATTTTACTTTATCCCACAACTCTTTGAACTCTAGGCTTAAAAATCTTCTTTTATTAATGCTAATTAACTTCTTATCCTCTGCATTTTTAATATTAATGTTTCCTGCAATTTTTTTCACTATTTCATGAACTTGAACCTCAATATCCCTATACTCCTCTGGAAAATCTAGCTTGTTATCTTTAAGCGCTCTTTTTAAATTATCTGTTACCTTACCACTTTCATCAATATAATCTTTTTTCTTACGCTATGTTAGACATAAATAGTGATATTGTATATATTTTCATAGAATGTGTTATAATAAGGCAAAACATACATTTATGAGGTGGTTATATGCCAAGCGTGGGGCTTTTAAAAGCAGATATAAAAACTCTTTCAGAATTTGCATTACAAGACTTATTTGATTTCATTGGCGAAATAATGACGCTTAACTCATTAACTCGTAATCTGCCTAAAGATTGTAGAGAATCCAGATTTGCCAAGGGAGAGGTCTGTCCTCATTGCAAATCAACTCATGTTGTTAAAAATGGTAAGTTAAATGATAAGCAAAGGTATAAGTGTAAGAGTTGCAATAAAACTTTTAATGACTTCACAAAATCTGCATTATCAAGCACTAAATTGCCTTTAGAAAAATGGATAGAGTATGGTAAATGTATGGTTATGGGGTATAGCATAAGAAAAAGTGCTGAAATCGTAAAAGTATGTGTTAAAACCTCATTTTATATGAGACATAAAATACTTGATTGTATAGGAACATTTATGGGTACAGGGGATGTCGATGGCGTTGTAGAAATGGATGAAACCTTTGTAGCCGAATCGTTCAAAGGTAACCATAAAAAAAGTGGCTTTTTAATGCCAAGACATTCTCGTAAAAGAGGTAAAGAAATTAAAAAACGTGGTATAAGCAATGAACAGATATGTGTAGCTACAGCAATTGATAGAAATAATAATATTATTCTTGAAATGGTATGTAAGGGCAGGGTTGGTTATAAAGACCTTGAAAGGCTGTATAGTGGTCACATAGACAATGATTCTATTATTTGTACAGATAGTCATAAAAGTTATATTAGATTTGGTAGAAACCTTAATTTAGACCATAAACGTATTATGAGAGACCATTATAAAAATGGTATTTATCATATCAATCATGTAAATAGTTTGCATAGTCAGTTTAAAAAGTGGATGGTAAGATTTAATGGGGTATCAACTAAATTTTTGGCTAATTATCTCCATTGGTTCAAGTGGTTACAATGTTTTAAAGATGATA
Source organism: Clostridium psychrophilum (assembly GCF_018861705.1). Lineage (GTDB taxonomy): Bacteria > Bacillota > Clostridia > Clostridiales > Clostridiaceae > Clostridium_AD > Clostridium_AD psychrophilum. Next base: position 27,949 of record NZ_JAHLEC010000029.1, read on the forward strand.
AAGACATAATAAAAAGTAAAAATATTATAGTTCATAGTACAACAAACTTTGTAGATACCAGAATTACTACTTACAAAGGTAGAGAACCAAATTTCAGATAATATAATCCCTTATACTTGAAATTTAGGTTATAGTTAGTATATAATTATGCTATAATTTAATATATAATTGTAAAAGATTATGAAAATTACTGATAACACTATAAGCGAAGGAGTTTAAACATGTGAATATTAATCGTATTAAGAGGAATTTGACATCTGATGATGTTATTTTGAGAATAATAACTACTTATATTTGTTTCTTGTTATTGTTTATTACAGTTACTATTGTAAGTTATTTTTTACTCCCACAAGGCTTACTTCTGAACAAGCACCCACTTCAAAAATGGGACACTTCACCAACTTTAATAATTTCTTCATTGCAAATTCTTTCTTTTAATCTTCTATCGGTTATTGTGATATTATTTGGAAATACCTTTTTAGCAAGGGAAAAAAAATCGCAATGTTTTATGCCTCTTGGTTATCTTGCCTTTTTAGTAGGGATATCAATAAATGCAGTTGTTTTGGGTACATGGTCATTCTCTGTTGTAACTGAATCAATTCCTTTAATAGAAAGACTTGTTGGAACCTTTGACATCTTTCATAGGGCAGGGATATGGGAGATGAGTGGGCAACTTCTTATACTGTGTGCAACTGTAAATATTTCATTAATAATAACAGATGGAAAAAAAACTACAACAAAGAGTTGGAAAACAATTAAGTTATCTAAACAAGAAATTATTGTCTTTAGTATAGGTTTAGTTTTAATGCTATTAGGTGCGTTAATTGAAAGTTACGCCATTATAAACCTCAATTAGTGTAAGTGGATAAATCGAGTGGTAAATTTATTGGCTTGTCGTTATTAGACAAGCCAATTTTATACTCATTAATCCTCAATATTGTCTAACATAGCGTTTTCTTAAAATAGTTCCAGATATCTTCAGAAGATTCCTTACCCAAGTATTTATTTGTACCATCTTTTTTAATTTCAACATTTGCAAAAGTATGTTTTTCAATTACACCAAATTTAATGTTTTCCTCTTCTTCAAATTCTTGTTGTAGTGCCTTTGCAAAGTCTTCATAGGATTCATTTGCCATTACAGTAAGTGTATTTACACTAAATCCATGTATCCTCTCACCATCTTGGTTAACTGCAAGTCTTAGCCCTCTACCGATTTCTTGTCTCTTTTTCATAACCGATTTAGTTTCATTTAAAGTACATATTTGAAATACATTAGGATTATCCCATCCTTCTTTGAGTGCTGAATGAGAAAATATAAATTTTAATTTTGAATCAAAACTTAATAGTCTTTCTTTGTCTCTCATTATAAGACCATATATATCCTCATCTGCAAGTGTACCTCCATTAGTATCCTTTAATAATCCTTTTTTATCTTGAGCAAAATATCCATTATGAACTATTTCTGCTTCGGTATCTATATCTACATCCTCAAACAAAGTTTTATACTTAGGTTTTTTGATAGTCTTTTTATATTCTTCCTCAAACCATAGTGCATACTTACCTTTTTGACGATTACCCTTTTCATCATAATATCTATAATTTGAGACCTTGTCTATAAAGAATAAACTTAAAACTTTAATACCTTTATGCTTAAGCTTCATCTCTTTATCTAAATGTTCTTCAATTGTCTTTTTAATTTGAGCACGTTTAATAATATCATCACTTAATTCTCCACGTACTTCACCTAATTTAATAAAATCCTTGCTTGTGAAATCTACATACTCAGAGTCTTTTGCTGTATAAATTTCACTAACTATATATCCCCTATACTGTTCTCTACAAGCACTAATTTCAAATAAGTCTTGTCCCTTTTTAACATTTACTGACTCTCTCTTAATAACTCCATTTTTCCTTTTATCTATTTCAATTTTTGCAGTTATAGAAAAGCCTTTGTTACTCACACTTATTAACTTTAAATATGCATCATTATAATGATCCTTAGTTATTATGCTAGCTACTTCAATTTGTTTAACCAACTGTCTCTCATAAGCATCAACTGCATCCAATCGGTACATTAGATTGTATTTTTCTTTATGAGTAGCTGAGTATCCTATGGTGCATAAAGGATTTAAAGAATCAATAGCATCATTTGCCTTCTTTGTGCTAGCTGCGCTTTGTGGTTCATCTATAATTACAATAGGATGTGTCTCCTGTATAAATTCTAGAGGCTTTAATCCATTAGTTTTTTCATGATCATTATTAATTACATTGGTATCTTTGTTAAAAGATTGTATTGTCATAACAATAATTCTAATATTATCACTAGTTGCAAAATCCCTTAATATATCTAGGTTTTTAGATTTATATTCATATGACTTAAATATAACATTATCATATTTAAGTTTAAAATGATCTGTCATTATATCTATTGATTTAATAACACCTTCCTTAACTGCAACAGTTGGAACAACGATTATAAATTTTGTAAAACCATATTTCTTATTAAGCTCTAATATAGTCCTTAAATATACATATGTTTTACCAGTACCCGTTTCCATTTCGATAGTAAAGTGATAAACACCTTTTTTTATTTTATCAGACTGAGCTAATCCATTTCTTAACTGTATCTTTTTCACATTCTTAAGAATATCCGCTTCATCAATTTCCAACTTATTTCCCACACCTAAGTTACTTGAAAAAAGACCAAATGTACCAGCTTCGTCTGTTAAATTAGTTACTGTAAAATTAGAATTACAAACACTTTGCCCTTCAAATATATCTACAATAGATGACATGGCTTCCTTTTGATAATCCAGTTCTGAATCAAATTTAAGTTTCATGAAGTCACCCCCTATATGCTCATTATTTCTTGTATTTTATTTCTTCTAAGAATATGAATAGCATTTGCTTTAACTGAATCATTTTGAAATCCATTATCCTTAAATACAACTCTTGTAACCTCGGGGTTTAGTTCATCTTTAAATTTAACAATTCCTTGAACCAATTCAAGAGTAATTTCATTGTCAATACAAATAAACAATGCACCAAATCCAACGCTAAAAACTTTTTTACCAACAATATTTCTTATTTCCAGTGGATAAGTTAAATCAATTCCATACTTAATCATAATTTCATATACTATATCTTCTTGTGTTCTATTTGGAACAAAATTATCTATCATATTTTCAATAGATATTTCAAGATTTTCACCATCAGCATTCCATTTCTTAATATTAGAAGAATCAAGTTTGAAGACTTTGAACCCTATATCTAAATTTCCTATTCCCTCCTTCTCTTTGTTTTCTTTAAGAACTTTTTCGCCTGCCCTCCGAGTACGTTCTTTGCCTATTTCACAAACATTTTTATAACCAGCTTTAAATGCTTCGCCTTGTTCGTCGCAAACCTCAGGTAACTGTACCATTATAAATTTACGTTTACCATTTTCTTCAGCATTAAGTTGCATTACTGCATGTGATGTTGTTGCAGAACCTGAAAATAAATCCAATATTATTGAATTTGAAGAAGATCCAATTTTAATAAAATCTTTTATTAGAATATGAGGTTTAGGATGATCAAACAATCTATTATTAAATAATTTTTTAATTAATGCTGTTCCATTACCACTACTGTACTCTGGTTTATAAAAAAGTGTTTTCGCCTTTTTACCATTTTTCATGTCATCAACTAATCGTTGCTTCTTGTAAAAAGAAATGTTTTCTTTATTCTCTTTTATAATTATTTCTGATTTTGCTTTCATTAAATATTCTTTCGATCTTCTCCAAGACATGGCCTTACCATCTTTTGTTTCTGGAAATACTTCATAATCATCTTCATTTTTTCTTTCAATACTAAAATCACTAAGATACTTTCTAACATAAATGGGATAATACCCTTTTGGTCGAAAAATTCGAGCACCAGCCTCCCCCGTTCTCATCAATGTTGCCCCTTGTTTATAACTTCCAAATTCATCTGACAAATTATAGTCTTTAATTTCATCATCAGTTAAATCAAGACCATTTAATTCTTCAACAGCATTTTTATTTTTCATAAATACTAGAGTATATTCATGTGTACCAGAAAACCCAAACTCATCATTATTTCCTTTCAAGTTCATTACAGTTGGCAAGCAAGCGATAAAATTATTTTACCAAATATTTCATTGCAGATTCCCTTCAGATTCTCAACTTCATTGTCATCAATGCTTATAAATATAATTCCATCATCACTCAACAAATTTCTAGCCAACTTAAGTCTTGGATACATCATATTCAACCAATCCGTATGATATCTCCCGCTAACTTCAGAATTAGTTCCTAATTTTCTTCCTTCAGAATCAACTTGTCCAGTAATCTCTAAATAATTTTTAATATTATCTTTAAAATCATCAGGGTAAACAAAATCATTTCCAGTATTGTAAGGAGGATCAATGTAAATCATTTTCACCTTCGAATTATAAGATTTCTGAAGAAGCTTCAAAACTTCTAAATTATCTCCCTCAATATAAAGATTATTTGTGTTATTCCAATTCTTACTTTCTTCTTTGCAGGGTCGTAATGTTCCTATTGAAGGTGTCTGCGCAAGTCTTATTGATTTAGACTTCCCTTTCCAATTAAAACTATATCGCTCCTCTTTATCCTCTGTGTATTCACCTAATACTTCTTTTAATTTCTCAAAATCTATTTTATCCTCACAAAATACTTCTGGAAATAATTCTTTCATTTTAATAACATTTTCAGCAACAATGTTCATACTTTTGTCGCGTATCTTCTCCACGATTTTACCTCCATATTAATTGTTAAGAACTTGAATCAACTGCTTCCTTCTGGAAGCATTCTTCTTTATTTCTATATTCATCTCAACTTTCTTGTTAAATTGAACTTCATGTTTTATTTTGCTCTTAAGTTTTAGTATTTCAACATCCAACTTCTCAATTTCATCCACTATAGCCTTAACTTTAACTACTCCTTTAATATTTAATGCTTCGAAATCACTCTGATATTTAGAAGCATTAAATATATTAATTCTATCTAAAGCATCACAATAAAATTTATAAAAGTTGCTGAAAGAAAATCCTTTAATATTCATGCTTTCAATAAATTTTTCTTCTCTATCAGATAACTTAAGCAAACTAATCCAATCTGTATAAATAAATTCTTCAACAGTATTCTTATTTTCGTCAGCTTTATTATTCCTTTTATGAGCAGCATTAAATAAAACCTTGTCCTCATAATGAAATAACAATATTAATGGGTATGGTATAGTTTTTTGTATTATTTCTGATATTCGCTTGATCTTTGTATCATTTAAAAGAAGAACTTTAATAATAGCTACTTCCTCATAATCTCTAACCTCATCTTTATAAGGTCTTATGTTTATAGTATCTTCCTTAAAAGAATACAGCCAAATAATTTTGTCTATATTCTTTTGAAAAATTTCTTTATCAACTTTATTCATAGTAGAATTCTCATAAAACAACTTTTTAAAAATTGTGTTATTCACTTCACAAGAAACGGGAATATTAAACTTCTTAAAAAAATCTTCTCTCAATCTAACACCTACCTTACAATTAGGAATGTAATTAATTCAAAGTCCTCTATCCCTGTGAATAAACTTCTTTGAATTGTTGTCCCTCCCTTACTAAACAAAGAAACCACACCTTTCTCTTCTTTTTTACCAATGATATTATTAATTGCATTTTTAAGAAGTTGAGAATACTTGTACATATCCTTACCACCCTTAGTTTCTCCATTAAACCTTTCAACTAAATCTTCCAAAACTTCTGTATTTCCATAACAGAGTTTCTTATAAAAATCCAAGATTTTCTTAGTATGAAGGTAGCTAAATTTTACTGTTCCATCATCATAGGCATAAACCATATAATAAGGATAAAGTGAATTATCTTCTTCTGTTTTAATAAGCTGATTTACTTGTTTTAAAGTAAAAATTACTCCCGGCCTAACCTGATCCTTTAGTGTTTCATCTTGTACCGTAGAAATTGCATACATTCCCATTGGTGCCTTATCTAGCTTCTCTCTGTTGTCTTTCATATACTCCATTAAGTCCATTTTAAAATCATTCATAGTAAGGTCTGTAATAGATATTCCACCTGAAATATCTTCAAGGTCAACTACTTCTTCTTGAAGTTGTTTAAGTTGCTTCTTTCTGTATTCAAGGTCATTCATCTTCTTTGTTTGGTCAACTTCAATAATATTTTCTTCACCAGTAGCTGAAATATCTAATAACACCATTTTTCCCATGACTCTAGCCTGAAGATTAATATATTCATCCAACTCCATATTTGGCCAGAAGTTTACCAACTGAACACTATCGTTTATCGATCCAAGTCTATCAATACGCCCAAATCTTTGTATAATTCGAACTGGATTCCAATGAATATCATAATTTACTAAATAATCGCAATCTTGAAGATTTTGACCTTCAGAGATACAATCCGTAGCTATGAGTATGTCTATCTCCCCTTGAATTTCGCCAAAACCCTTTTGTCGTTCTTTTGATATTGGTGAAAAATTAGTTAATATAGAATTAAAGTCATTCTTCTTAATCCCTTTTAAACTAGTTTGGTTTTTACCAGAACCAGTAACAATCGCTGAATAAATATTAAATTCCTTTTGAACCCACTCTGCAATATTCTCATACAAATAATTTGCGGTATCAGCAAAAGCGGTAAAAATCAGCATTTTTTTATTGCCTATATTAATAGGATTGTTAATTTTTTCAGTAATTAATCTTTTTAGATGATTTAGCTTTGCATCCCTATTAGCCTCTATTTTTGCAGCTTCAATTTGTAGATCTTCCAGTTTTTTTCTATCATCCTCTAAATCTTGTCTTCACTTTATTAAATCTGTATCCTGTAATAAAACTTTAACCTTGTTACCAACTAATAAATCTTCAAATTCTACATCATCAAATTCTATATCCTGAATATTAAAGTTGGAATTATATTCAAATTGATTATTATCAATTTTACTAATTAAGCAATCGAGTTTATTTAAAAGCTTTGTTATTGTCATACCAAAGGAATTTATAGAGCTTTCCATTCTCTTTAAAATATTTACTCTCATTAAATTTACTAAGCTTCGTTCACGATCAGTCTGTCTAAATATAGATTTACCTTCTTTTACTTTAATATCATATTTAAGACTATATTCTGCTCTTTTCCCTGGCAAAACATATTTAAGAGGGGAGTAAGCACTCATATGTAAATTCTTAATTGTTTTGTTCACATATTCCAGTGCCGGAAATTCTTTAAGTTTATCTATATCTGCTTTTATATTAATTGGTGTCCTACGAATAGGAAACTTTCCTATTTCTGCTATGTTATAATATTTTTCAATATGCTTTCTAGATCTAGCAATTGTAACTAAATCAAGAAGTTTAAAATAATCCATATTCATCATTTCAATAAATAAATCAACGGTTCTTTCTTCATCAGGATGCTCGGACCATTTATTGAAAACCATTTGAGCTTTTCTTAAAGTAATTTCTACACTAGCAATACCTTCATCATCAAAAGATTTATCATTACCCTCAGTTATAAAATAAATCTGATTTTTAAGATCATTCATTCTGTTATTAACTGGTGTAGCTGAGAGCATTAATATTTTTGTTTTAACCCCAGCTTTAACAACATCATTAAGCAATCTCGAATATCTAGTAACCTTATCTTTTCTTGAATTATTATTTCTAAAGTTATGAGATTCATCTATTACAATTAAATCATAATTACTCCAATTAACTGTCTCTAGATTTATTTCACCAGAATAACCATCATACCTACTTAAGTCTGTATGATTAAGTACGTCATAGTTAAATCTATCATTTAATAGAATATTACGTTTATCATTTTGAGTGTATATACTCCAGTTCTCTCTAAGCTTTTTAGGTGCTAAAACTAAAACTCTATCATTCCTTAATTCATAATATTTAATAACTGCTAAGGCTGAAAAAGTCTTACCTAATCCTACTGAATCAGCTAAAATACAGCCATTATATTTTTCAAGTTTATCTATAGCTCCAATCACTCCATCCTTTTGGAATTTATATAACTTATTCCAAATAAGCGTGTCTTTAAAACCTGTTTTACTTTTCACTATATTTTCCTCTGTGAGTTCACCATGGTAATCTCTAAATATGTTATACAAAGTAATAAAATAAATAAACTCAGGCGTGTTTTCTTTATATATCACCTGCATCTGATCTAACACCTTGTCTTTAACATCCTCAACAATAGTATTATCTTCCCATATATCATCGAACATTTGAAGAAAATGCTCTGTATATTCATTACCATACAGACAAGTAATCATATCAATTCTAGAAGATGGGGTAAATCCGAGACCATCTGTAGTAAAATCAACGCTGCCATTTATAGAAACACTATTATCTTTGTTCTTAATATGAATTAATCTTTGCTGTGATAGATTAGTCTTTTTAAATGACTTCATTTCCACTTTATTTCTAAGCCAATCAGCACACTCTTTTGCTATACTTGCTTGGTTAAGCTCATTTCTCATTTTTATTTCAAATTGATTACCCGAAATTCTCTTTTCAAGCTCACTATCAATGTAAAATTGTCGTTTTATTTTCTTATAATCCTTTGTAAATGTAGGTTCTGTAAATATAAATCTCATATTGTCTATTTTATTTAACTCTCTGCCTAATTCTTTATATGCATATATAGTGAAATATTCAGAAACAACTGATAACTTAGAACCAGCCTTTACCTGTTCCTTAAGTTCATCTCCAACTTTTCCAAACCTCTTATTATCTAATATCTTTGGTTGTTGCATCTCTTCACCTCTACTTACAATATATATTTTTAGCTGTAGTAATTTATGCTGGCCCATTCAAATAAAAATTTTATATAAAGTAAATGTTTGAGATATTTTGTGATTTTAGATAAGATCTGTTCAGTCTTTTGTCATCCTTTTATGCGATAATTTTAACAATAGCAAAAGCACTCAACTTAAAGTTGAATGCTTTTTATTATGCTTAAATATTATTTAACTATAAATTTACGATTGTTTTGCTAGGAGATAGGCAATTTTTTCTCATGTTATATTAATTATTATTAGTACATTTATTTAAAGTAGATATATTACATTCAAAATGAAATTTTTAAGGAATAATCAATAGCCCCAAAGTGAATGTACCTCAATTGCTATGATATGCTCCCCATAAGGTGCTATTATGTTACATTCACTTTGCTAATATAAACTTAACACAAGTAACCCTATATCAAGATATGGGGTTACTTTGACATATATGAAAAATGCGAAATAACTGAGTCTAAAATTATGTTAATTCAAAACTACAAATTGGAAATTGTAAAGAAAAGATAATATTCATAATCTACATTATAAATTGTGATTTGCTACTTAACCCTTAATCTTATAGGAAAAGTACCAAAAAAATGCAATCAATGATTGCTGTTATAAATGGTCCTAATGTCTTAAGTTTATTTTTGATTTTAATCCCCACAAACCCATCTAAAAATTGCACTATAATCATTCCAACAGAAGTTACAATCATTATTTCTCTTGAAAAAATAAAAATAGGTACAATAGAGACACATAGTAAAGCAATTATCTTTACCTTTTGCGATGGCCTCAAAAGAAAATTCTAAACTAACTACTGCACTTATTACCGTTATCGCCGCACAAGAATAATACATATCTCGCTCCTTTCAAATTAGCAAATTCGCTTCGCTCATTAGAACCCCCGTTGGTAATGAACAAATATAAATGCAATTTGTTTTGCTAATGGTTTTAGCCACCTTCCTTTATATCTAATATCATCAAGTATCATATAAAAACATACAATTTGTTATCAATATTATGCATCTGTTAAATCCATATGATATTATTCTTATTCAATACGATATGCTTATGTCTTAATTACTATTTTTCATTTATATCTTCTTCTATCTTGTCACCTAAATGCCTTCCTGGTTGTGATTTAATATATGCTAATTTAACTCCTAATTTCAAATCATTAATTGGAATAAAGGTTTCATTTTCACTTTGAAAAAAAACACTATCTGCAATTTGAAAAGTACCTGAAACTAAATTGTTTTCATTTTTACCTTCCACTCTTTTAAACTCCCTTTTTTCCTGTTTTACCCTTCCTATAGCTATATACCTAAAAGACTCTTGGTCATAAACAGGAATTTTCATACCAGGTTCTAGCTCACTTAAGTAACAGGTCTTATTATTGCCTAAATATAAGTACTGATTTATGGCACCTAAATTAACTCTAAATGGACATGGCGGATAGGTTTCAGACTTCCTTGTTTCTGCCATTAATTTAATAAACCCATTTCCGGTATTTCCTACAAGAACTCCTTCTGTTGATGAAAGCACATCAATAAAGTCTACACATACACGAGTTCCTATACCTAAATCAGTAATATCTGATATCTCAAAATAATCAAACCCACTAAACCTATTATCACTCATTAATATCCTCCTTCAATTTTGTTAAAACAGCCACATTATTGTTATTATTACATGAACATTTGAAACACATTTCTTATCCATTCTCTTTCACATAAAAAAATGCTGCATAACACTAAATTTCAATTTCTTGTTAGTATACTTTTTTCAAAACATTTACAAGAAGTTACTTTTTCTCTTCCTAAAACTCATCGTCTTCTTGAATTATTTTATTATTTGAAACTCTATATTTGAATCTATACGCAACAACATCCTCTGGATGTTCAAAAATAAAAGAATACCCCCTTGTATAATCTAATTATAAGTTTGATAAGAAACCTTCTTTAAATAATACGAATGATTTCTTACTTATCTTTATTAATGTTAATGTTTATTTTTATTCATTTCT
>NZ_JAHLEC010000030.1 GCF_018861705.1 Clostridium psychrophilum
TATTGAAATTTTCATATTAATTTACAATATTTTCAAGAGGCATAGCCTAAAATTTGAAATAGCTTAACTCCTACCGGAGAAAATATAGCTTTTTGTGGCTTAATCATATTAATAATAAAATATGACATTAGGTGATCTTTTATAAGCTTATTTTAATTAATATTATTATGGGGTATAATAATATTAATTAATGACGAAAAATATAACAAGTAAGTATAGAATATATTTTAAATGCAAAATTTATTGAGGAGAATTGGTATGACACAAAAGACTAATATGGTGACTAAAGAAAAGAGTAACTTAGATATTAAATATCCAATGCTTGAAATAAACTTAAAAAAAATACATGAAAATATAAAAACCATGGTAGATTTATGTGGAGTGGCAGGCATAAGTATTGCGGGAGTAGTTAAGGGTTTTAATGCAATACCAGAAGTCACAAAACAGTTTGTAGATGCAGGATGTAAATATATAGCAAGTTCAAGACTTGACCAAATAATAAAGCTAAAGAAATATGGAATAGAGAAACCTTTTATGATGATTAGGATTCCAATGTTTAGTGAAATAAAAGAATTAGTAAAGTATGCGTCAGTTAGTCTTAATTCTGAAATGGAAACACTTAATATGATACAAAGAGAATGTGAATTACAAGGTAAAAGTCACAAGGCGATTTTAATGTTTGATCTTGGAGATTTAAGAGAAGGTGTTTTTAATCAGGAAGAATTCATAAACTTAGCAGAACATGTAGAAAATCATCTTGAAAATGTTGAGTTATATGGAGTAGGTACAAATTTGGGATGCTATGGATCAATAATGCCTACTGAAAAAAATTTGGGAAGATTATGTACAATTGCAGAAATAATTGAAAGCAAAATAAATAGGAGACTAGAAATAATTTCTGGTGGTGCGACAAGCTCATTACCCCTATTAATAGATGGAAAAATGCCTAGCAGAGTAAATAACTTGAGGTTAGGTGAAGGAATACTATTAGCTGAGGATTTAGAAAAATTTTGGGGATATAGTATGAAACATATGCATAAAGACACTTTTGTGCTAAAAGCTCAAGTTGTGGAAGTGAAAAATAAACCAACATACCCGGTAGGAAATATATTTATCGATGCGTTTGGGACTAAACCAACCTACGAGGATAGGGGTATTAGAAAAAGGGCATTACTTGCAGTAGGAAAACAAGATTTTGGGTTACATGACAAGTTAATTCCACAAAAACAAGGAGTTAAAATTGTAGGAAGTAGTTCTGATCATTTGATTGTGGATATTGAAGATTGCAATGTTGAAACTAAATTAGGGGATATACTTAAATTTTCAATGTATTATCCACCAATGATGTACTTAAGTGAAAATGAAGGTATACCAAAGATATTTATATAAGGTATTTTTAAAAAATTAAATGATGAAAATGTAGGCAAGAACTTCGTGTCATTGCTGTTGGTAAAATTATTATAAATAGCACAGATGATATACAGAGTACACTTATGTAATGTAAGTTAGAACTTTTAGGGCTGATATAATATTGCTTGATGATAATTTTTCTACTATTGTGGACACAATAAAAGATGGTAGAAGAATTAATGTGTTTAGTGTTTAAGTTTAAGTTTAAGTTTTTAATAAAAAGACGAAATATTAAAGAGAGTCAAACTGGGGGGAATTATTTTATGCAAACAAGAGCAATATTTGGTTTTTTAGGTTTTATAGCAGTTATTAGTTTTGGTATAGCAATTGCAAATTACTTTGTAAAATATATTAATAAAAGGTATATTAGTAAGTTAGGGAAGGAAAAACAAGAAATAGTTGTGTTGTATAGAAAAATAATGAAGATAATTATTAAAAATCATAAACTAGCGGGAACCGTAGCTATTTTTGCGGTGCTGGCGCATTTTATAATTGCATTCACTTCAATCCGAACTAGTATAACTGGTATAATTGCTGCATTATTTATGCTTACCATATTCTTTTTAGGTGTTTACGGAGCATTTATTAATAAAAAGCATAAAGGTATGTGGCTTAAAATACACAGGGGTATGGCATTTGTTTTATTAATAGCTATAGTAATTCATATAATATAAAAAATAAACATGGTATCGAAATAAAACATTACTAAGGAGGATATAAGTTTGAGAAACAAGATAGATAGAGTATACCTTAAGTATGTATTATATATAGTTTTGGCAATGACATTGATTTTTATAAGCTATAATGTAGTTTTCAATTTTAAAATATTGTTTAGTAACATAGTTGGTATAATAAAAGCATCACTTTCAATTATTTCACCCCTAATTGTAGGGTGTATAATTGCTTATCTACTATATCCGTTATCAAAGTTTATAAACAAATTTTTGGAAAAGCGTCTAAAACTAAAATATAATACACATTTAATCAGTATTTTACTAACATATTTAGTGGTAATTTTATTGTTTATTATACTTGTTTATAGTATTTATGCAATGATTGGTGGACAAATTAGTAGCAATCAAACATTAACAGTTATGTTTGCAACTATTGGTGACTATATAAAACGATATAATGAGCTTTTTGATTTTATTAACAGCAAGATTACTGAAAGTGGATTATCTATTGATATAAAGGGGTATTTATCACAAGCTATAAAACAAGTTTATTCCTATTTATCGGTTTCTATAAACGGAATTGTTAGTTTATTTGCAGGTATAGGTAACATACTTATAAATAGCTTTATAGGATTGTTTATTTCATTTTACTTATTAAAGGACTATGAGTTTTTTAAAAATCTATATTTAAATTCAGTTAGTTTTATAATGAAAGAAAGTAAATATAGGAGACTTAATAAAACAATATTTGAAGTTAATGGTATTATGTCTAGTTTTATAAGAGGGCAACTACTTGATGGTTTAATAGTAGGTTTAATTAGCAGTATTGGATTGTCTATTATAGGTCTTGATTTTGCTTTTCTTATAGGTTTAACTGCCGGTATATCTAATATTATACCCTATGTTGGTCCACTAATTGGTTGTATTCCAGCCGTTATTATTGGCCTTCTTAGCCCTAATCCTATTATGGCTCTTTGGGCAGTACTTCTATTGCTTGCGGTTCAGCAACTTGATAGTGCAGTTATATCACCAAAGATTGTAGGAGATAGTATGGGACTTCATCCAATATTTGTGATTATGGCGATAACAATAGGTGGCTCACTAGCAGGGATACTTGGAATGCTGTTATCAGTACCTATTGCTGGTATAATAAAACTCTTTTTAATTAAAATTATAACAAGACGTAAAGAGAATGCTAGTAGTGAAAATTAAACGCAAATGTTTATTATCGAATACCAATTAAAGTAATAGGTGTGTAAAAGTGTTGAAAAAATCATATCATATGTATAGATTTAATAAATAAAGAAGGAATATTTGAAAAGTTGTAGAATGATATACTGTAGTGCTTTATTTTAAGGCAATTGATTTATGAATTTATTAGAAAATAATTTGAATAGGAAAAATGCAAAGGAGAAAATATGGAAAAAGATAAGAGAATTGCAGTTTTGATTGATGCTGACAATGTATCTGATAAATATATAAAATATATAATTGATGAAATATCAAATCATGGAACACCTACATATAAAAGAATATATGGAGATTGGACCAAACCTCAACTAGCTTCATGGAAAAATGTGTTGCTTAATTATTCGATAAGTCCTATACAACAATATAGTTATACAACAGGCAAGAATTCAACAGATGCGGCACTTATAATAGATGCTATGGATATACTTTATTCGGGTAATGTTGATGGATTTTGTATTGTGTCTAGTGATAGTGATTTTACTAAATTAGCGGCGCGTCTTCGCGAGGCAGGTATGTATGTTATTGGGATGGGAGAGAAGAAAACGCCTACACCATTTATAGCAGCGTGTGAGAAATTTAAATATCTTGAAGTATTAGCTTCTATGGCACCAAAGCATATTGAGACATCAAACATTAAAGGTGCGCAAACACAGGAAGAGCCTAAAAGTGGAATGATAAGTGCAGGTAAATTAGTGGAGGCTATTAAAACTATTATAACTGAAATATCAGATGAGGATGGTTGGGCATTCCTAGGGGAATTAGGTAGTACTCTCAATAAAAGATATCCTGATTTTGATACCAGAAATTATGGTTACACAAAACTTACACCTTTTGTAGCATCGCTCAATCAATTTGAGATTAGATCAACAAAAACTAGGAATCCTAGTATAACCCTTAAATACATTAGAAATAAAGAGTAATATAACAAAATTAAAAAATAATATACCAAAATAAAAAGTCAATGAGATTAGAAATCTTATTGGCTTTTTATAATCAAAAGATTACTGCTAAATATAAAAGATATAAAGAACATATAGGTATTAAATTAGCATAAAAATCATCTACACAGTCATTTAAATTTAACTACGACAAACAAATTATATTAAATAATATAAGAGAGAAAATTAAGATGAAGTAAATCTAAATTTTTTATTTTTGATTGTATACTTTGATATTTTATGTTAAATTATCGAATAAGAGTTAATTTTAGAGCTCAAAACATATAAGAAGGATGTGCATTGTGGACAAAAAAAGAATTTTTATTGTGGTTGAAGGAATAGTTCAAGGTGTAGGGTTCCGACCATTTGTGTATAATTTAGCAAAAGGCTTAGGGCTAAAGGGTTGGGTGAATAATAACTCTGAAGGAGTTTATATAGATATTGAGGGGTTG
Source organism: Clostridium psychrophilum (assembly GCF_018861705.1). Lineage (GTDB taxonomy): Bacteria > Bacillota > Clostridia > Clostridiales > Clostridiaceae > Clostridium_AD > Clostridium_AD psychrophilum. The sequence goes on from NZ_JAHLEC010000030.1 coordinate 4,726, forward strand.
AAAAATGATATAGACACATTTTTGAAGTGTCTTGAAAATAATTCGCCACCTTTAGCTCGAATAGAAAAAACAACTGTAAAAGATCGACAAATATTAAATTATTATGATTTTGAAATCAGAGAGAGTAAACAAAATCTTGATAAAATAACTTTTATTTCGCCAGATATAGCTACTTGTAGTGAATGCGAGGAAGATATACTAAATTTGAACAATAGAAGGAAAGGTTATGCTTTTACTAATTGTACAAATTGTGGCCCAAGATTTTCTATAATTAAAGAATTACCTTATGATAGAGAGAAAACTACAATGAGTGAATTTGAAATGTGTAAGCAGTGTAATAGTGAATATTTAGATCCTACAAATAGGAGATTTCATGCACAACCAAATGCTTGCAGGGAGTGTGGTCCTGAGCTTTGGATAGAAAATTTTAAAGGTGATAAATTAGAAATAGAAGATCCTATAAGTTTTGCACAAGATATGCTTAGTAAGGGAAAGATATTTGCTATAAAAGGTATTGGAGGTTTTCATTTAGCAAGCGATGGTTTAAATGAAACTGCAGTGAGTAATTTAAGAAAACGAAAAAGAAGACAATTTAAGCCATTTGCAGTTATGATGAATGATATAGAAACAGTGAAAAAGTATTGCATAGTAAGTAAGTTAGAAGAAAAAATATTAACTGGAATAAAAAAGCCAATTGTTATTTTGGGTCAAAAGAAAAACTATGATTTACCACAAAACATTGCACCTAATCAGAGAACAATAGGAGTAATGCTCCCATATACACCTATACATATTTTATTGTTTTCTAAAAAAATTAAAGTTCTCGTTATGACGAGTGCTAACATTAACGGGTTACCTATAGAGTATAAAAATGATTCTGCAAGAGATGGGTTATCAGATATTGTTGATTATTTTTTAATGCATAACCGTGAAATACATGTACCAGTTGATGATTCTGTATTAAAGGTTATAGATGAAGAGCAAACAATCATAAGGAGGGCTCGAGGATTTGTACCTGAACCTTTTAAAGCAACTAATATTAGAAATATCTTAGCTTGTGGTCCAAATATGAAAAATACATTTTGTATTGGTAAAGAAGGTTTCCTATTTTTAAGTCAATATAATGGTAACTTAGAAAATCTAGAAACTTATGATCATTATAAAAAAAACATTGAGCACTTTAAAAAAATATTTTCTTTTTCTCCCAAATTTATAGCATATGATATGCATCCAGGATATATGTCAACTAAGTATGCTTTAACATATAATTTGCCTAAAATTGCAGTTCAGCATCATCATGCACACATAGTTAGTAATATGTTTGAAAATAATTTAGATGAAAAAGTTATTGGAGTTTGTTTTGATGGAACTGGTTATGGCACAGATTCAAAAATATGGGGAGGAGAATTTATGATTTGTGATCGCCTCGAATTTAAAAGGGTCGCTCATCTTGATTATATAAAAATGCCTGGAGGAGAAAAAGCTATTAAAGAGCCATGGAGAATGGCAGTTTCTTATCTTTATAAGTATTTAAGTGAAGAAAAAAGTAAAAAAGAAGTTAAGGATATACTTATTAAGTTATATGGAAACAAGGCTATTAATTTGATTAGTATTCTAAACTCTAACATTAATTGTATCGAGACTTCAAGTATGGGAAGACTTTTCGATGCTATGTCAAATATAATTGGAATTACAGATAAAGTTACATATGAAGGACAGGCATCCATTGAGCTTGAAGCTATATCGGAAATAAGTATTGAAGAATCGTATAATTACAAAGTGATTAAACAAGATATGTATATTATAGAGCCTTATGAAATAATTTCTCAGGCAATAAAGGATAAAATAGAGGGTGTATCTGCTAAAATGATTGCGTCAAAATTTCAAAATACTGTTGTTAATTTAACTGTAAATATATGTGCGCATATCAGAGAGGATTCTGGTATAAACGAAGTAGTACTAAGCGGAGGAGTCTTTCAAAATTCTTTTTTACTTAAAAAAATAGGGCGTGATTTAAAGAATAATAGTTTTAAAGTTAATACTCATAAATATTTGCCAACTAATGATGGAGGGGTAGCGATTGGTCAGATAATCATAGCAAATGAAATAATTAAAAATAAGTTAAAAAATTCAAATAATTAAAGCACTTTTAGAAGTTAATAGAACGTAATAGACTATATACTAAAAGACAGTAACTTGAAATTACTGTCTTTTAGCGTTTTTTGTAAAAATACACTCTATTTTACTATAAAGCTACAATTAATTTGACAAAAATCAAAGAAAATATGATTTTATTTAAAAAAGTATTTAATATTTTAATTTCATAGGTATTTTTGCCTCTATACAGGTATTATGTTTTTAATACCGTATGTATTAGTTATATTAGGAGTGATTGTGGTAGAGGGAGTGTTATTACCAGCAGTTGATTTTCTTACATTTGCAGTATCTCCTGTTTTATTTATGTATGAAGTTAGTATTTGGGTAATATATTTATATGAGAGAAGAAAAAGGAGGAGAGACAATGTGCCTAGCAATTCCAGGAAAGGTTTTAAAAATAGATGGAAATAAGGGAATAGTTGAGGTTGGAAACATGAAGAGAGAGGTATTTATGCATCTAGTGCCAGAAGCATGCGTTAACGAGTATGTACTTGTTCATGCAGGGTGTGCAATAAATATGATAGATGAAGAAGAAGCAAAAATAACTATGAATATTTTTAAGGAGCTTTTAGATAATGAAGTTTGTTGATGAATTTAGAAATGATGAATATGCTAAGAAACTTGTTGAAAAGCTAAATAATATTCCTAGTAAAAAGATAAATATTATGGAAGTTTGTGGTACACATACTATGGCTATATTTAGATATGGTATTAGGGATGTACTTCCTTCAAATATAAATCTGATATCAGGGCCAGGCTGTCCGGTGTGCGTTACACCTCAAAGCTATATTGATACAGCAATAACACTTTCAGAAAAAGAGAATGTAATTATTGCAACATTTGGAGATATGATGAGAGTTCCTGGGAAAAAAGGATCGTTAAGTAGGTCAAAGGCAGAGGGGGCGGATGTAAGAGTAGTTTATTCACCAATGGATTGTTTAAAAATGACATTACAAAACCCATCTAAAAAGATAGTGTTTTTGTCAGTAGGATTTGAAACTACGGCTCCTATGACTGCAGTTACTGCTATTGAAGCTAAAAAAAATGATTTGAAAAATTTGTTCTTCTTTACGGCCCACAAAACTGTTCCACCAGTTATGGAACCTCTAGTCCAAGATAAAGAACTTAAAATAGATGGCTTTTTATTGCCAGGGCATGTCTGTGCAATTATCGGAACTAAACCATTTGAATTTTTAAGTGAAGGTTATAACATTCCTGGAGTAGTTACAGGGTTTGAACCTTTAGATATACTTCAAGGGTTAAACACATTAGTAAACTTAATAAGCAAAAATGATTATAAAATTGAGAATGAATATAAAAGAATAGTTAAAACTGAGGGTAATCTCATAGCTTTAGAATATTTAAAAAAAGCTTTTGATATTGTGGATAGTAGTTGGAGGGGACTAGGTAGAATATGTGGAAGTGGTCTGGAATTTAATAGTGAATATGAAGAATTTGATGCACTTAAGCATTTTAAAATAGATTATGAAGAATATGATGGTAGCCCTGGATGCAAATGTGGAGAAATACTTAAAGGAAAAATTAAACCAACAGATTGTCCACTTTTCAAAAAATTCTGTACACCAGAAAATCCAGTTGGTTCATGCATGGTTTCATCAGAAGGTACTTGTGCTGCATATTATAGATACCACAAAGACACTAAATAACAGGAGGCGTAACAATTAGTAAGCGTTACGTGTTTTAAGGAATATAGGAAGCATAACAATTAATAATTGTTAGTACTTATAAGGAATATAGGAGGGTTTAAAATGAACGATATGATAACTTTAAGTCACGGAAGTGGCGGTGTGCAAACTAATAGATTAATAAATGAAGTGTTTTTCAAATATTTTAAAAACGATATTCTAAATCAGATGAATGATTCAGCTCAAATAGATATAGATTTTAAAAAACTTGCTTTTACTACTGATTCGTTTGTAGTAAATCCAATATTTTTTAATGGTGGTAACATCGGTAAATTAGCAGTTTGTGGTACTATAAATGACCTAGCTGTAAGTGGAGCAAAACCACTTTACCTAACAAGCGCTTTTATTATAGAAGAGGGTTTTTCTATTAAAAAATTAGAAGAAATTGTGAAGTCTATGGCTGATGAAGCTAAGATATCAGGCGTAAAAATCGTAGCTGGTGACACAAAGGTCGTAGAAAAAGGAAGCGTTGATGGAATTTATATTAACACTTCTGGTATTGGTAGAATTTATGAGAATGTTAATATTAACTGTGCCAATGCAAGAGAGGGGGATATTGTGATAATAAATGGAACACTCGGAGATCATGGAATGACAATAATGTGCGAAAGAAACAAACTGGGATTCGAAGGAAATTTAAAAAGTGATTGTGCTTGTCTTAATTCATTAGTAGACACAATGATTGAAGCCTACGATGGAATCCATGTTATCCGTGATGCTACAAGAGGGGGAGTGGCAGCAGTGCTTAATGAAATCAGTGAATTTAGTAATGTAACCATAGCTTTGGAAGAAAATAATTTACCAATTAAAGAAGAAGTGAAAGGTGCCACTGAGATGTTGGGACTTGATCCATTATATATTGCTAACGAAGGAAAAATTTGCGCGTTTGTACCAGAGGCCTATGCTGAAAAGGTACTTAATGCAATGAGAAATCACCCACTAGGTTCTGAATCTGTAATTATTGGAAATGTTACTAAAGAATTGGGAAATAAAGTTTATTTAAACACAGTAGTTGGTGGAAAAAGATTAGTTGATATGCCATCTGGAATTCAACTTCCAAGAATATGCTAAACTCCTTATTAACATAGGGATAACAACATTTTGGAAGCTTCAAGTCTGGCATCTTCTATAAGTGGCAGTTGTCTGGCCTAGAAAAATTACTTTGGTGGCAGTCTAAATCTGCTTCCAAATGTTGTCGCAGCTCCATAGAGGAGATGATGCATCTTCTTAGAAGATGTTGCAGCGACCCAGGAGATGATTTAATGATCCCTTAATTTGATTATAAATTTGCAACCGTTATTTATGTTTTGAGCTAAACATATATTGCCTCCATGTTTTTCAATTATAGCTTTTGAGATTGCAAGGCCAAGCCCTGTGCCACCAGTTTTGGAGTTCCTAGTAGCATCAACTCGAACAAAAGGCTCAAAAATATCACCTTGAAACTCTTTATCTATGCCTACACCATCATCTTCAATAATAATTACAGCGGTGTCATCAACTAATAAAAGTTTAATGCTAATAGTAATTCCAGCATTATTGTATTTAATACTATTTAGTATAATATTACTCAATGCTCTATCTAAGTTTTTTCTATCAAATGAAATGTCTACTTCATCTTCTGTAATATCAAATTTATATTTAACGCCTTGTTGCTCCATCATTGGAACATATCCTGCAATAAGTTCTCTTAAAAACTCACCCATATCATGAATGCCTATATCCAATTTATATTCGGTACTTTCAATGCGAGAAAATTCAAACAGATCTTGAATTAGATCATTTGCTCGTCTACTATTATTATTTATTACTTTTAATAACCTGTTTTTTGCATCTAGTGAGATGTCATTATTTTCTAATAAAAATTCTGAATAACCCAATATACTTGTTAAGGGGTTTTTTAAGTCATGGGATATGTCAAGAATCATTCTTTTCCTATTATGTTCTGCTTTTTCTCTTAGTAATCTTTCTTGCTGTATTTTTTCTGCCATTAGATTAAAGGCATCTTTTAGTTGTCCTATTTCATTTAAAGAATTAATTTCAACCCTGGCTGAATATTCTCCATTTTTAAAAGTGTTAACACCTTTTAAAAGTTTTTTTAGCGGTTTAACAAAAATCATTGATGTAAACTTAGAATAAAGTACCATTGTAGATAGTAAAAATATAAATATTATAAAAGGAAATACCTGTAGAAAAGTGGGTACTCGAATACTAAATTTACTATCTTCTTCTAATTGTTGTTTATGTTCAAGTCCCCAGATATATGTGTCAAAAATGCTATTAGGCATAGCAGTAATTAAAATAGAATTCTTATTATAACCATATTTACTAGAATAAAAATACCCATCCTTTAAATTGTTATTAATCATATCATGATAATATTTTTGTGCGTATTTAAATCCTACTGCATGTTTACTACCATTTTCCATAACAATAACTAGATTTTTATCAAGAACTTCGACATAACCTTTGTATTTTATAAAATTTGAAACATTAATACCTTTGTAATTTTGGTTTATAATATATTCTGCTGTAGTATTATCTTTTGATGAATTTTTATTATTAAAAGAAAGATAAAACAATAAAGTAAATATAGTTAGCATAAATATTGCAATTAAAATGATTAAAAAAATTATATAATTTCCAAATAATTGAGTAGCCATTTTTTTGCTTTTAAAGTATCCAGCTATTTTCTTTAATTTATTTTTATTAATCACGACAAATAACGCTCCTATCTAATGAATATATTAACACCCCTACATTATAATTAATATGGGGTATTACAATATGCAAACACCTACTAAGTGGTGATACCTCTGACTCCAAACTTAGGTTGTAAAAATGGTATTTTTGTCTTTAGATAAATATTAATATCACAAGCAACTTTTAAGTCTTTTAAAACAAATGCCTTAATACCTTGATCTTCATAGATATCATAACATTCTTTGTCTAGTACTTCAGTTTCAAATAAAACCTTGATTTTAAGAGCCTTAATGTTAGTATGACAATTCGAACAATCGCAATCTACGGGTGTGTTTTGAATGCTTACAACAAAACATAATTTTTTATCACGAACATAATCTAAAACTTTATTGTCAATTTTTAACATAGTATATCGTCTCCTAACTTATTAAATAAACTATTATTTTATAATATTAATACTTAAAATCATTTTGGTCAATACAAAAGGAATTATGTGTAAAAACATTGTTGGAAAAGGGACATATTAACTCAAAAAGTAAATAGAGTATATCTACAGATATTTTAGAAGATATAGTTTTAGGGCTTATATGTAGTGGAATAATAATTTGTTTATTTGATAAAATTGGAAGCTTAAATAAAATTTAAGAGTATCTATATAGCTTTATAAATTAGTATATTGACAATTAGAAATTGCCAAGGTATAATACGAGAGAATGATAATCTTTATCATTTGATTATACATAGGAAGGATGGAAAATATGTTTAATGTATTTATTATTACCTTACGCGAAGGGGTAGAAATCGCGATTGTTTTGGCAATAATTATATCATACCTTAAACAATTAGGGCAGATGAAGGAAACCGGGAAAATATGGCTAGGAACAGGAGCTGCAGCATTAATTAGCTTACTGATAGCCCTAGGAATCTTTTTCATACTTGGCACTACTGAAATTGAAGGATTTCAAGCAGTGCTTGAAGGAACGCTTAAAATTGTTGCGGTAATTATGCTCACATGGATGACAATATGGATGAAACGACAAGGTGGAAACATTGGTGGAGAATTAAAAAGACAGATACAGGTCGCAATAAGTCGTGGATCTGCTTGGACATTAATTTCTTTAGCCTTTGTTTCAGTACTAAGAGAGGGTATTGAGACTGTGCTTTTTATTGTAGGTTCTGCACAGGAGACATCTGCAGTTGCTACTATAAGTGGTAGCATATTGGGGTTTGGAGTAGCAGCCATCCTGGGCTATATACTTTATAGAGGAACATATCATCTTCCACTTAATTCATTTTTTACGGTTATGAGTATACTTCTTATTGTAATGGCAGCAGGGCTTTTATCCGGAGGAGTGCATGAATTTCAAGAAATTCATATGATCCCAGTAGGGATAGAACAACTTTGGAGTACAAAGGCATTTTTAGATCAAAAATCAATGATTGGAGGTCTGTTAAAAGCCATATTTGGATATGCAGACAGCCCAAATTTAGTTCAAGTTCTTGCATATTGGATGTATCTACTTGGTGCATTATACGCTTACTTTAAACCGAAAAATCTTTAGAACTGTTATATGTAAATACAATTCTATTTGTAAAGACCAATTCGTAATTTATTAATTATGAATTGGTATTTTCTTTTATCAGGTATATTTCGTAGCCCAAATGCGATTGTGACGCATTGAAACATATTATCTTCAAAGGTAAGTCAATGTTTAAAGTTAATATTGTGTTCAATTTATCATATTTAGGAGCAATTGAACACAATATACTTTGCACATCAGTGATAACTTCTTTCATTATAAAAGCCTCCTTACATCAAGGGGAATATTACAAAAATCGTTAGGTCCCAAATAGCATGAGATATAATTACTGGAAGTAAGCTTTTTTCTTTTTTATAAAGCCATCCCCAGAATGTTCCACATACCAAAGCAGCTATTATAAGCATTACATTGCCTGTGATTATGTGAACACCTCCATACAGAAGAACCGATATAATATATCCTTTAGTTTCACCCATTTTTTTTGAGAGAGCATTTTGTATAAAACCTCTCCAGTAAATTTCTTCACCTGGACCAATAATAAATAATAGTAGTAATCCTATCCATATTAAGTTCCCTTTTGATCTATTGCTGTAAACAGATAATACCTGTGAATCTTTAAATGGAAATATTAAACTGGATACGATATTTCCAAAATAGAATACTACATACAGTGCAACAGCAGAGATTATTCCAATTATAATATGTTTTTTAGTCAATTTCCCGATTTTAAAAATATCTCTGTTAAAGATGAATGACATCAAAACTAAAGCTAAAATGGATATACTCATTTCTAACCAAAAATTCATTGGTTTTATAACAAACATTAAAAACCAAAGAATTGTGGCTACTATTAATGTGAAAATAATATGTTTTGTATTAGTTTTGTTCAAGCTCTTTCCTCCTTTAATCACAATAAGAAGCCCAATAATATAGAAAATATTAGTAATATTCCAAACTGAGCTTGAAGTTTACCTGTAGACTTATCAAGTGTTATTAATCCAGAAATTGATAATTTTGAATTATATAATATTTTTGAGTTTTTATAAGCGATAGGCAGTGTAATTAAACAAAGTAAACTTAAATATGGAAGAATTCCACATAGGATCATAACTATGATAGATACGTAAGCTAATATAATCATTCCATAATAAATTTTTTTCGCATTGCTTTTTCCAATATTAATTGATAAAGTTTTAATACCTGCTTTTTTGTCGTGAATGATATCGCGAATGTCATTTGCATGTAAGATGGCAGTGGTTAAAAGTCCTACTGGGATTGAGACAAAAAATGCTTCTACGCTTACGTGCTGCATTTGCACATAATAAGAACCAACTACCATTAAGGGCCCGAATAATAGAAATACTAGTGGGGCCCCAAGCCCCTTATATTTTAACATCAGTGGTTTCGCTGTATAAGAGTACCCACCAAAAGCACCAATTAAACCCAATACTAGAATAAACAAACCTTTTTCATATGACAAAAATAATCCTATGAGACTCCCAAGTATTAAACAAATTATTCCACCTATGTTAACTTGTTTGGAGGTCAGTAAATTTTCTAATATAACACCACTAGAACCATAAGAATTCCTTGTATCTACCTTTTTTTCATAGTCATCGTGATCGCTTATCAAGTTAACAGCGGCATGCAAAAGCACAATAGCAAAAATAGAGAGTATAAAGTATGTAAATTGAAATTTGCTCTGTTTAACTGCTAGAATTGCTCCTAAGGTAACTGGAATTACAGAACCTGTAAAAGAGAAAAACCTTATAGCCCTTAACCATATCTTGATTTTTTCTTTAATCATAATACTCTCCTTTTGCAATTTATTTTGTTACATACGCATTGCCATTGGAATAGAAAATAATACTATGTTTGCTACAGCAAGTAATACCATTAGAATTGTATAAACTATAGATGTTCCTAAAAGTGTTTCTTTAGTTTGACTGCTTCTTGCAAGTCTATAAGCAGTGTATATTGAACCTATAGTACCAATTACAATAATAATATATTGAAGAACTTGAATAGTTGGACTAGAAAGTATTGCAGTTGAAGCACCGTGGGCCGACATTCCGAAAAGCTCCATTGCAGTATAAACTACAGATTTGCCCTCTGCTAATAAGTGAAATAGGTTATGAGCTATATGTCCTGCTAAGTCTAATGGAATAACAGCATATCCAAATCTTGCGAAATTTTCTATAATTGAAGCTTTATTAAATTTTTTAGCAATAAGACCTGTTAAAAGGAGTAACACAACAGGAACTAACATAGCTATAAAAAAAGTTACAGTAAATGTTATATAATAGTTAGTTGTTCCTAGTATATTTTCAAGAGAATGTAATAATTGATTCCATATGTTTAGCATGGTTATATTTTGAACAAACACAATACCCATAATTACGATGGCCAAAAAAGCAACTTCTATTTTAGGCTTTTTAATGTTCCACAATTCTTTAGTAGGTGTGCGAGGACTTATTCTAATAGAATTGTTTGGACAATTTTTAACACAATTACCACATAGATTACATTCTGCACTACTTTCCATAGTCTTAGGAAACTCAAACATAGGACATCCGGGAACTTCAGGTGTCCCCTTATAACAAGAAGCAGTTTTACATTTTTTACACACTTCAGGTGTTCCACGTAGTTCCAACATACCTGCTCTAGAATAGTTGCCAGATAGTCCACCAAGGAAACATAAGTATCTGCACCAAGTCCTTCTCTCAAAGAGTGCACCGGAAAATATTACTGCGGTAGTTATCATTAAAAGCAATATTCCTGAACCACGAGGATTTTCAACTACACCCCAAACATGATCACTCCAGGTAATCATAAGAAAAGTTGCATCAATAATCCAAATTCCATATTTTCGTAAGAATTTTGGTACAGGTTTGTTATTGCCTACAAATTTCTGAACTACATCATTTAGGAGCCCAAAAGGGCATACAATGCACCAAAATCTACCGAAAAGCAGTAGAAGGATTGGGAGTAGAGGCCACCATAGCACCCAAGTTCCTGCAGTACCAAAGTTATCATGAGCATCGGTTGGTCCTGCAATCAATTCATAGACTATAAAAGCAAAAACTAGTGCTACTGGCCATTGAAATATGCCAGGGTACCATTTGCTTTTGATGAATTTTTTGAAAGTTTTATTTTTTAAGAAATCATTTTGTTTTTTTATAGGCAATTTCGGTAAATCCTGTCTTAAGGTTTTTTTTATATCTGACATTAGTAGGAGGCCTCCAATTCTAAGATTTAATAGATTTTTTCTTGCTTATAGCAGCTATTATTAAAATTAGTACAATTACTCCTAAAAATCCGCCAATTATAAGAAAGTTAGGTGATTTCACAAGGATATTGAAATCGATTTTTTGGGGCTGACCTTGTACATCAATAGTAGATTCAACAATCCATTTTCCTGTGCTTTTTAAGTCTACTATGCCAGTATATTCGCCTTTTGTGGAACCTTTTTTTAAAGATATCATCGTCATATCGCTTGCTTTCATACCACTCATGCCAGGCATAGCAGCCATATCATTTGAACCACTGGTATTAGTCATAGTACTTGTGCCATTAGGATCGTCTTTATATGCAGTGACTTTTAAATTAGCATTAGGTAAAGGCTTTCCATTTTTATCAAGAATGGAAATTGTAAAATCATTATTACCTAGTTTCAATTTCTCAGTTGAGAAGGTTAAGGTGGCTTTTACGCCGTCAACTGTTTTATTTATTTGAGTACTAGTTGTAGATGCAAATGCAGATGTTGAAACTGATAAAACTAATACTAAGGTAAATACAAAGTTTTTTAATGACTTTAATTTCATGTTTATTAGTCCCCTTTTAAAAAATATTTATTTTAACAACATTTTGGAAGCTTCAAGTCTGCCATCTTCTATAAGTGGCAGTTGTCTAGCCTAGGAAAATTACTTCGGTGGCAGTCTAAATCTGCTTCCAAAGTTGTTAATATTGCAGCGACCCAGGAGATGATTTAATCTTTTGTTAAATAAAATACGTTGACTTTAGGTGTTAAACTTAAACTTTTTAATAAATTGGATATTAAAAAAACTCATTTTACGAGGAAATTGGATCAGAATCCGATTTTTTGGTAAAGATATTTTTAAGGATAGGTAGTATAAAGTGGTCAAGTCCAATAGCATAGGCATTAGCCCCAACAAATAAGAGTATGAATGCTACTGTATACATATTTGGATTTGTACTAGTAGTTCCAGCTAACATATAATTCAGATTCATAAGTGCACCAGCAATGAGACCGACAACTGTGAGTGCTCCTAGGATTAGGCTAATGCCAGTTAGAATCTCACCAAATGTGATAAGATAACTAAATGCTGTAGCGTTTGGTAAAGCTATGGTTTTAATAAAATCGGCATACCAGGATTGCACTGCTGGGTGAGCACCTGAGGCTTTAGCAAGTGATCCTTTTAAGAACCCTGTTATAGCAGTTCCGGCTGTGCTACCAATCCAACCACCTCCTGTAAATTTCTCAAGGCCGGCTGATATCCATTGATAACCTAGCCATATACGTAGGGATGTCCATAAAAGGTTAAAATATTTATGTTTAAATAATTTCATCTTAAAATCCCCTTTAAATTGTATTTAATGTATTTGTTTAAAAAGTTTAAACCATTTTTATGACATGTTTGCTTATGAATGAGAAGAATTAAGAATAAAATTTACAAGATTTATTAAACTTGTTTTGCAAGGTGAGTCTTTAAATGAATCAAGTGATGTTATAGCTTTATTACCATATAATTTAGCGTCTTTGATTGTTATATTTAGTTCAGTATTAATGTCCTTATCTATACAATCATCCATTATCTGGTAGGCTATTCCTAAATTTAATCCATACTTTTCTATGTTAGTAATTTCTGCTTTTGTCCCACCAACAAGTGCTGCTGCAATTTTGCAACTGGCAGACATAAATAATGCTGTTTTACCTTTAATAATATTCAAATAAATTTCACGAGTTGGTAATTTATTTTCTGCTTGAATCATTTCAGCTGCACACATTGATTCAGTTAACTCAACTATAACTTGTTCAAATTCTTTTGGCAGTGAATGAGAGAGGGTAGAGAAGGCTAAAGAATAAACAACATCACCTGCAAGCACTGCTATTTTCTTTCCATAAACTTTATTAAGAGTTTTTTGACCACGACGAAACAAATCTTCATCAATCACATCATCATGTATTAAACTAGCACTGTGCATGAGCTCAATACCAGTTGCAAAGTGAATTAGCTGATTGTTAGTCTTTTCTGATAGCTTATTATTTATAATACCAGCCGATAGAAACGCTAAGGTAGGACGAAGTCGTTTTCCAGGAATTTTAAAAAAATAATCTATAATTTCTTGCAAATAACTTGTACTTAATTTCTTACATATATTTTTTTGATCTTTTTCCATAGAATTTAAGTTGTTAATTATAGGATAATAAATATCTTTAAACTGCAAACTTTTTCACCACCCTTCTATATTTTAATTTTAATAATATATTTTTGGGAATACAATAGTTGAAAATGTTTATCAACTATAATACTGATGATATCAGAATGTTATGAAGATATTATGTAGAGGATACATTGTAAAAAAATTATATATACGTATGAATGACAACATATACATACATATGTATAATAAAATATATATACATATGTATGTTATTATATATATAACGGAATAATTGAATTACATACTTTAAAAACTAAAAGACATAAAATGGTTATTTATGTAATAATGGAGGCAGAAAAATGGAAGCAAAGAACAAACAAAATACTTATAATACCTTATTCCACTTTAATGGATTTAGATTAAAACTCGTGTTTGAAGGGATTGCGATAGGTATTTTAACAGGTTTATTAGTTGTATTGTATCGCTATACACTTGAAAAAGCAGGAATTTTTGTAAACCATGTTTACAAGATTCTATCTATAAATCCAATATTGATTTTACCTTGGATTGGTATTTTAATATTAATAGGATATATTGTAGGTTTAATGGTTAAACATCAACCGATGATTAGCGGAAGTGGAATACCTCAAGTGGAAGGCGTTTTGCTTAGAAAACTAAATATGAGCTGGTGGAGAGTTATAATTGGCAAATTCTTTGGAGGGGTTCTTACAATAGGATCAGGTCTTTCCTTAGGAAGAGAAGGACCTTCGGTTCAATTAGGTGCGGCAGTTGGTCAAGGGTTTAGTAAGGTATTTAAAAGGATAAAAATCGAAGAAAAATATCTTATGACAAGCGGAGCTAGTGCAGGCCTAGCAGCTGCCTTTAATGCCCCACTTGCTGGAGCATTATTTGCTTTAGAGGAGGTTCACAAAAATTTTTCGCCATTGATATTTCTTTCAGCATTATCTGCGGCATTATCTGCTGATTTTGTAACTAGTGCTTTTTTGGGCCTAAAACCAATTTTCATTGTTAAAAATTTGGATATATTACCACTTAAATATTATTTTTATATAATTGTATTAGGGGTTATTATTGGAGTTTTAGGTGTTTTATTTAATAATATTCTTTTGAAAACACAGGATTTATATGCAGCTCAAGCATGGATTCCAAAAGAAATGACAATTGTAGTACCATTGTTAATTTCAGTTATTCTTGGACTTTTGTTGCCACAAGTGTTAGGTGGAGGCAATGAACTTATAAACTCACTTTTTATAGGAAATCCTTCTTTAACAATTTTATTGATTATAGTTGTTGTAAAATTTTTATTCACTATGTTAAGTTATGGATCAGGTGCACCAGGAGGAATATTTCTCCCACTACTTGCAATTGGAGCCTTAATAGGGAATATTTATGGAATAACGCTTGTACATTTTCTAAATTTTAATAGTATTTATATTAATAATTTTATAATACTTGCAATGGCAGGATATTTTACAGCTGTAGTAAGAGCACCTATAACTGGAATCATTCTACTTACTGAAATGACAGGATCTTTTAGTCAGTTACTTTCTTTGTCTGTAGTATCTATTGTTGCCTATATTGTGGCTGATATTTTAGCATCAAAACCTATTTATGAATCATTACTTGAGAAATTTTTACATAATCAAGGAGAAAAATTATCCCTTGGTAATAAGAAAGATAAGGCTATACTGGAGTTTGCAGTTTGTATGGGATCAAATTTGGACGGAAAACAAATTAGAGAAATCAAATGGCCATCCCATTGTTTATTAGTAGCAGTTAAACGAGGAGAACATGAAATAATTCCAAAAGGCGACACCGTTATTTTCGCCGGCGATTATTTGATTGTACTCACCAATGAGGATAGGGTATCTAAAATTAATGATGTTTTAAATGTAATGACGGCAAGTTGTGAAATATCAAAATAAATAGTTTAAGGAGAATTTATGATGGATAAAACACTAATTTCTATGACTGAAATAACATCAAGGATTAAAGAGTTAATAAGAAAAAATGAAGGACCTTTTAGTGTAGTTACATGTGATATTGATAATCTAAATAATATCAATACAATTCATGGAAATGCTATAGGTGATGAAGTAATTTCTAAAGTTATATCTATATTTAACAATAATTTATCTAAGACAGATTTAATAAGTAGAAGTGGTGATGAATTTACTTTATTACTTGTTAAAAAAGGTGCTGAAAGAAGTTTTATGGACTTAGAAGAAATAAGAAGATATTTATCAGATAATACCTTTGATTTAAAAAACTTAACTACAACAGAAAATATTAATATTACTATAAGTTTTGGAGTTGCTAGTTATCCTCGAGATTCTAAAAATGTTATAGATCTTCTTAGAGTTGCTGATAGTGGTCTATTTAGAGCTAAAAAAGAGGGTAAGAATAGAATTTGTCTTTCAGAAGCAGAGAGTATGGTACTAAAATCAAGTTATTTTACAAAAACTCAACTTGATAGGTTATCAGAACTTTCTAAGTCAAATGACAAAACCGAAGCATTTCTTCTAAGAGAAGCATTGGATGGATTGTTTAAAAAATATAATAAATAAAAGATTCTTAATTATATAACTAAAGTATTTTTACATTTTATTTAATTACTATATAATTACTTGCATAATTGTGTAAACTATATATAATTTACTTAGAAAACAATATTAGGAGTGATGGTATGAACCCAGTAGCGTTTTATGTGTTTGGATTTAGTATAAGATGGTATGGAATATTAATAGCAAGTGGAATGGCACTAGCTATATCATTATTACAATATACCTGTAAATATAGAAATGTGAATTATGATTTTTTGCTTGATGTAGTACTTATTTCTCTACCAGTTGGTATTATAGGTGCAAGGTTGTATTATGTAGCTTTTGAATTTAATAATTATAGAAATAATTTAATAGATATATTTGATATTAGAGGCGGTGGACTTGCAATTCATGGCGGTATTTTATTTGCGTTAATCTGTGCATATTTAATTGCAAAACGTAAGAAGATGAGTTTCTTTAAAATGGCAGATGTTACGGCACCCACAATTATAATTGCTCAAGCTATTGGCAGATGGGGAAATTTTTTTAATTCAGAGGCTCATGGTGGTCCTGTATCTTATAATTTTATTAAAAAATTTCCATACTTCATCCAGCAAGGTATGCATATAGATGGAATTTATTATCATCCTACTTTTTTATATGAATCCCTATGGGATTTAATTGTTTTCGTAATTTTAATGATTATTTTAAAAAACACTAAAAAAGTTGGCATTGTGTTTTTCTCCTATATTGGGCTGTACTCAATTGGTAGGTTTTTTATAGAGGGTCTGAGAACAGATAGTTTAATGTTTGGTTCTTTTAGAATTGCTCAGATGGTAAGCTTAGCTGGAATTTTAATTTGGATAGCATATTTAATTTTATGTAAATATAAAAAAATAAGATATAAATACAAAATGTATCCATAAATAATGCGAATAAAATAAATAAAATTGGAAGAGTGATAATTTTATTTATCACTCTTTATTAATAAAAACTTTATTTTAGAAAAGAGTTTCTTCATAAAGTCTACATAATGAAGTGTTAATATATAGATTGAGAAGAAATAAAAAATCTATAGATGAAGTTCTATATTATATAGATTCAAATAAGATAAGGAGGAAAGTAGTATGGTAAATAAAACACTTAACATTGAAGGTATGAGTTGCGCATCATGTGCAAAAGCAATCGAAAGAGTTTCAAAAAAATTACCTGGTGTTGAAGTCGCAAGTGTAAATCTTGCTACAGAAAAATTAAAGATAGTTTATGACGATTCATTAATAAAATTACCTGATATACAAAATGCAGTAGAGAAGGCTGGGTATAAAATATTAGTTCAAACAACTAATAAAACTTTAAAATTAGAGGGAATGAGCTGTGCGTCTTGTGCAAAAAATATAGAAAGAATAACAAGAAAACTTAATGGAGTAATAGAGTCAAATGTTAACTTTGCCACAGAAAAATTAACAATTTCTTTTGATCCATCATTAGTTAAAACGAATGATATAAAGAAGGTTATAGCAAAAGGGGGGTATAAGGCTCTCGAGGAAGAAAGTAATATAGATATTGACAAAGAGAAAAAGGAAAAAGAGATAAAGAGTTTATGGAATAGATTTTTAATATCTGCAATATTTGGTGTGCCATTGCTCCTTGTTGCAATGGTACCAATGTTTATTATGTTGCCTGAAAGTAGCAATCCTATGATGCATGAAAAATTATATGCTATTTTGCAATTAATACTTGTTCTTCCAATAATGATTACAGGTAGAAGATATTTCATAGTGGGTTTTAGGTCTTTAGCACGGTTAAGTCCTAATATGGATTCATTAATATCAATGGGAGCATCAGCTGCATTTTTATATAGTATCTTTGCAGTATATGAAATATTAATTGGTAATACTGGTTATGAGATGTATTTTGAATCAGCAGGTATAATTTTAACACTTATAACTCTTGGAAAGTATTTAGAATCAGTAACTAAAGGAAAAACTTCCGAGGCGATTAAAAAGCTTATGGGACTCCAGCCAAAAACTGCAATTATACTTAGTGGAGATAAAGAAGTTGAGATTTCAATTGATGAAGTTGAAGTTGGAGATATAGTTGTTGTGAGGCCAGGAGAAAAAATGCCAGTGGATGGTGAAGTTGTTCTCGGAACTACATCTGTAGATGAGTCAATGCTTACTGGTGAGAGTATGCCAGTTGAAAAAAGTATTGGCAATAAAATAATTGGAGCGAGTATAAATAAAAATGGTTCTATTAAGTTTAAAGCAACTAAAGTTGGTAAAGATACTGCTTTATCACAAATTATTAAATTAGTTGAAAATGCTCAAGGATCAAAAGCGCCAATAGCTAAAATGGCAGATATTATATCTGGTTATTTTGTGCCTGTAGTTATAGGACTTGCGTTAGTATCGTCATTATCTTGGCTTTTAGCTGGGCAAAGTGGAGTTTTTTCTTTAACAATATTTATATCAGTACTGGTAATTGCTTGTCCATGTGCGCTAGGTCTTGCAACTCCAACAGCTATAATGGTTGGAACAGGAAAGGGTGCAGAGTATGGGGTACTTATAAAAAGCGGTTCTGCCCTTGAAACTGCACATAAAATTCAAACAATTGTATTTGATAAAACAGGAACTCTTACTGAGGGAAAACCAAAGGTAACAGATATAGTTACGGCGAAAGGTATAGATGAGGATTATTTACTCATAATAGGAGCTACAGCAGAAAAAGGATCTGAGCATCCACTTG
The DNA here is from genome assembly GCF_018861705.1 of Clostridium psychrophilum. Taxonomy (GTDB): domain Bacteria; phylum Bacillota; class Clostridia; order Clostridiales; family Clostridiaceae; genus Clostridium_AD; species Clostridium_AD psychrophilum. The sequence goes on from NZ_JAHLEC010000030.1 coordinate 23,545, forward strand.
GCGAATCTATTGTTAATGAGGCAGAGAAAAGAAAATTAGAATTAAAAAAATCAGCAGGGTTTAAGGCTATTCCTGGGCTAGGAATTGAAGTAGTTATTAATGATAACATAACATTATTGGGTAATAAAAAACTTATGGAGGAAAGCCATGTTTCAGTGCAAAATTTTGAGAAAGCAGCAGATGATTTTGCAAAGGAAGGCAAGACACCTATGTATATTGCTATTAATGGTAGTCTAAGTGGAATAATCGCTGTAGCGGACACTGTAAAGAAAAATAGTAAAAAGGCTATAGAAAGACTTCATAGCATGGGAATAGAGGTTGCTATGATAACTGGAGATAACAAAAGGACTGCAGGAGCTATTGCATCTCAAGTTGGTATTGATACAATACTTGCAGAAGTATTGCCGGAAGATAAAGCAAATGAGGTTAAAAAACTTCAAGCAGAAGGCAAAAAGGTTGCTATGGTTGGAGATGGAATTAATGATGCCCCTGCACTTGCTCAAGCGGATATTGGTATTGCCATAGGATCAGGCACAGATGTTGCAATGGAATCAGCAGATATTGTACTTATGAGAAGTGATTTAATGGATGTAGCTACAGCGCTTCAGCTAAGTAAGAAAACCATAACAAATATTAAGCAAAATCTATTTTGGGCGTTTGGGTATAATATCCTAGGGATACCAATTGCTATGGGAGTTTTACATTTATTTGGTGGTCCACTTTTAAACCCTATTATTGCAGCACTTGCAATGAGTTTTAGTTCAGTTTCAGTATTAACAAATGCATTACGTTTAAAGGGCTTTAAGCCATTAACATAAAGGTTCACATTATAAGAGAAAATAAATATAATAAGAAATAAAAATTGAAGGGAGAAATAAAAATGAAAAAGAAGATATTTGTAGAAGGTATGAGTTGTATGCATTGTGTAAACCATGTTAGCGAGGCATTAAAAGAAATTGGTGCAAAAGATGTTGAAGTAAATCTTGAAGGAAAACTTGCACTTGCAGAAATTAGTGATAATATTACGGATAACGCTATAAAGTTAGCTATTGAGGATGCTGGTTATGACGTTGTAAAAATAGAAAAAGCATAGTCTAAATAATAAGTGATGATTTAATTATTGTCACAAAAAAACAAAGATTAAACAGGGTGTCTTTAAATGTGGGGGGATAAATAATGAATGAAAAAATGCCAGTATTGTTTATTGGTCATGGAAGTCCTATGAATGCAGTGTTAGATAATTCATTTACACAGACTCTTAGTAAATCAACTGAAACAATACCAAGACCAGTAGCAATTTTAGTAATATCTGCACATTGGGAAACTGATGGAACTTTTATCACATCTTGTGACATGCCTGAGCAGATATATGATTTTTATGGGTTTCCTGAAGAACTATATAATCTTAAATATAATCCAACGGGATCAAAAAAATATGCTGAAATGGTTGCAGCATAACTAAAGGATTCTAAGGTTACACTCACTGAAAAGTGGGGACTGAATCATGGTGCTTGGGCTATTTTAACACATATGTATCCGAAAGCTGATATACCTGTATTTCAGATGAGTTTAAACAGATTGGGTGATGAAAAATATCATTATAACCTTGGTAAAAAGCTATCTAAACTCAGGGAACGAGGAATTTTAATAATAGGTAGTGGAAATATAGTTCATAACTTAGGGATAATGGATTATGATATGTTTGCAACTCCATTTGAGTGGGCAACTGAATTTGATAAATATATTTGTGATGCTGTAGTAAATAGGGAACATAAGAAAATTATATCTTATCAAAGCATAGGTAAAAGTTCTAAACTATCAGTACCTACGAAAGAACATTATTTACCATTACTTTATATAGCGGGGCTTCAGGAAGCCTCTGATGAAGTTAATTTCATATATAGGGGCATACAGCATGGGTCTATGTCTATGACTTGTATAAAAATAGGATAAAACAAAAATATGGCGTATAATAAAATAAATGTAAAAGCTGTGAAGTATTACTTCACAGCTTTTTTTTTTTAGTGAAGTAAGGGGACTTTGCTTTAATTTATAAGAAAAAAAACATCAAAAATAGTCAGCAGACTAATTGGCCTTAAATATTAGGTGACATTATTGGAAAAACGAGTATACTTAATTAAACACTAATTTATGATAGTGGTAAAGTGATATCAAATTATTTTTTACAATAAAGTGTCTAATAAAAATAAAATGTAATAAAAATTAAAAAATAATGTGCATTATTTTTTTTTATCATTAATTATCACGCAATAAAATATCACTATAAATATCTTATACATAGAAAAAATAAAAAGAGAGGATATAAGTTAATAGACTTTTTCATAAAAGTTATTATACAGGAGGAAAACTTATGGAAGTTATAGTTACAAAGTTTGGTGGCAGTTCATTATGTGATAGTAATCAATTTAAGAAGGTAAAAGATATAGTATTGTCTGACGATAGGCGATGTTATGTCATACCATCAGCTCCAGGAAAGAGAAGTAAGGGTGATTATAAAATTACAGATCTCTTATATTTATGCCATCAACATGCGAAAAAATCATTACCATTTGATGAATTATTAAAACTAATTGATGATAGATATACTACTTTGTGTAAAGAATTAAAACTTTCTATTAATATGTCAAAATATCTAAATGATCTTAAAAAAGAAATAATTGATGGGGCATCGGAAGACTTTGTAGCAAGTAGGGGAGAATATTTAAATGGGTTAATGCTTGCTGAATATTTGGGATATAAATTTATTGATGCTGCTGATATTATTATTTTCAAGAAAAGTGGACGTTTAGATGAGGCCTCAACATATGATGCTGTAAAAAGTGTATTATCAAAGGTTAAAAAAGCAGTAATACCTGGATTTTATGGTTCAATTCCAGGAGGAAAAATAAAAACATTTTCAAGAGGTGGTTCAGATATTACCGGGGCAATAATTGCTAGAGGAGTAGGTGCAACAATTTATGAAAACTGGACAGATGTGTCAGGATTTTTAATGGCAGATCCTCGTATTGTAGATAATCCTAAACCGATTAAAGAGGTAACCTACAAAGAATTAAGGGAACTTTCATATATGGGTGCAAATGTTTTTCATGAGGAAGCAATTTTCCCAGTTAAAAATGATGGCATTCCAATTAACATAAAAAACACGAATGACCCTTTAGGAAAAGGAACTTTTATTTTAAATGATAAATTAGAAGATAAACCTGGGAAAATTACAGGCATAGCAGGGAAAAAAGATTTTACTGTTATAGCAATTGAAAAAACACTTATGAATAGGGATATTGGATATTGTCGCCGAATTTTATCAGTTCTCGAAAGCAATAATGTAGCATTTGAACATATACCATCAGGAATAGATTCAGTATCGCTCGTAATAGATGATTCAGAACTTGACAATAAGATTGATAAAATAATCGAGGAAATACAATATCAATGTAGTCCAGACTCAATAATAGTTCACCCTAATATGGCACTAATAGCAGTTGTTGGAGAAGGAATGATAAAAACTAAAGGGATATCTGCTAAGGTATTTGATGCTTTATCAAAATGTAATATAAACATTAGAATGATTAATCAAGGGTCAAGTGAGCTAAGCATTATTGTTGGCGTAGAAAATGATGATTTCGAAAATTCTATTAGGGCAGTATATAAAGTATTTGATAATTAGGCATAATCGTCTGACTTGATTAATATCTGTGAGACTACAATAATATTTATAGTTTAAAGGGAGGAAAATAGTATGGAAAAAGTGAAAATAGCAATTTTGGGGTTCGGAAATGTGGGTACAGGTGTATGGAAAATATTACAGGAAAATAAAAAAGAGATAATGAAACGTTCAAATTGCAACATAGAGGTAGCTAAAATATTAGTGAAAAATATAAATAAAAAAAGAGATATTGATATACCTAAGGAAATATTAACAGATAATATTGAAGATATTATAAATGACGAGAGTATAAAAATTGTAGTTGAACTTGTTGGTGGACGAGATGAGGCTAAAGATTATATGATACGTGCAATGAAAGCTAAAAAACATATTGTAACTGCTAATAAATTAGTTATTGCAAATTGGGGTGAAGAACTATTTAAGATAGCCGATGAGGAGAATGTTTTATTTTATTATGAGGCTAGTGTTGCTGGTGGTATTCCTATAATACGTGAAATTAATGAGAGTCTTACTGCAAATAGAATAGAGCAGATAATCGGAATTATTAATGGAACAACTAATTATATATTAAGTAAAATGACATTAGAAGGACTTAGTTTTGAGAAAGCTTTAAAACAGGCACAAGAAAAGGGATTTGCAGAGGCAGACCCAACATCTGATGTGGATGGTTATGATGCTGTTTATAAGCTTGCAATAATGGCTTCATTATCGTTTGGAACTAAGGTAAATCACGATTGTATATATAGAGAAGGAATAAGAAAAATAAGTTCTGTGGACATAGAATATGCTAAGAAATTTGGTTATACGATAAAATTATTAGCAATAGCAAAAGAAGAAAACAATAAATTAGAACTTAGAGTACATCCAACTTTAATACCATCAAGTCATCCAATGGCAAATGTAAATGATGCATATAATGCAATTCTTATAAAAGGGAATGCAGTTGGGGAACTTATGCTTTATGGACAAGGTGCAGGGGATATGCCAACTGGAAGTGCAGTTGTAGGAGATATAATATCTATATTAAGAAACAATGTAAAGCCTTCAGAATTAAAAGCCTTAAATGATGATGCTGATTTTAAAGAAGTAAAAGAATCAGGCGAAAATGAGTCGGAATTTTATATCAGACTTAATGTGAAAGATAAAGCAGGTGTTTTAGGAGATACAGCTGCTATATTTGGAGGTAATAATGTTAGTATTACATCAATTACTCAAGATGTGGTCCATAAAGATCATGTATTATTAGCATTTATTACGCATAAAAGTGCAGAAAAGAATATTAGAAATTCGCTTAAAAAAATTAAAGAACTTGAAAATGTAAATGAAATAGAAAGTATTATAAGAATAGAATCATTTAATTAATAATATCAATATAATAAATATTTGTATGAATAAGAAAAAGTATATATTACGCGTATTACAATACGCGTAATATATACTTTTTCTTTATTTACTTATTTATTCACATTTAAATAATTTTCTCGCAAATTTCACGGTTTGAGTTGCATCTTTAGCATAATAGTCTGCTCCTATCATTTTTGCATACTCCTCATTTAGAACTGCGCCTCCAACAAGAACAGTGCAATCCAAATTATTGTCACGAAGAGCCTTTATAGTTTCACCCATGCTTCTAACAGTTGTAGTCATAAGTGCACTTAAACCAACTAATTTGATATTACTACTACGAACTGCTTCAACTACAACATCTTCGTGCACATCTTTGCCCAAATCTATTACGTCAAAGCCATAATTTTCGAGTAGAATTTTGACTATGTTTTTTCCTATATCATGAATATCGCCTCGAACAGTTGCAAGAACAATTGTGCCTTTACTGATTTTTTTGTCAGTGCTTTCTATCATCTTTTCTTTGATGATCTCAAATGATTTTTTTACTGTCTCTGCAGACTGTAATAATTGAGGAAGAAATATTTCACCAGTTTCATATTTTTTTCCTACAATATCAAGAGAAGGTATTAAATAAGTATTTACAACTTCCATCGCTGGTGTTGTTTTTAAAAGTTCTTTAGTTATTTTTGAGGCTTCTTCTTTTATACCATCAATTATAATGCTCTTTAAATCTTTAGTTGTGCTAATTTCTTTAGAGGCTGGTTTTCCTTCAAATGATGAATAAATATCTATATATTTTTTTGATGCAATATCATTATTCCATAGAACATTAAATGCATTAATTGTGGACATCATATCCTCGGATAGAGGGTTTAATATAGGAACATCAAGGCCAACTGTTAATGCTGAAGCAAGAAATGTTCTATTTAATATTCCTCTTTGGGGTAAACCAAAGGATATATTACTTATTCCAAGAGTAGTTTTGACGCCTAGTGTTCTTTTAACAAGTTCAACTGCACGAATAGTTTCTTTAACTTCACTTTGCTGAGCTGATGCAGTTAAAACAAGGCAATCTATTATAATATCTGATTTATCTATTCCATAATCCATAGCTCGTTTCACAATCTTAGTAGCTACTTTAAGTCTACCTTCAGCTGTTGATGGAATACCATCTTCATTTATGGTTAGCCCTATTACACAAGCACCATATTTTTTAACTATTGGAAATATTGAATCCATTATTTCGTCTTTGCCATTTACAGAATTTATTAGTGGTTTTCCATTATAGATTCTAACTGCAGATTCAATTACATCACGTCGTACGCTATCAATTTGAAGAGGAAGATTTACCACACTTTGTAGTTCTTTTATAGTATGCACCATAACTTCAAGTTCATCAATTTCAGGAAGTCCTACGTTAACATCTAGTATATCTGCACCGTGATCTCTTTGATTAATAGCTTCTTTAAGTATATAGTCAAGATTATTACTTTTTAAAGCTTCCTTAAGCTTTTTTTTGCCTGTAGGATTTATTCGTTCACCAATAACTTTTACTTCTTCTCCGAGTATTACTGTTAAGGAGGGCGAACTAACTGCTGTAAATTTTTTAACATCACGTTTTATGGGCTTCAATTTTTTTAACACATCATTGATATCTTTTATGTGTTGACTCGTTGTTCCACAGCAACCTCCGAATAGTGTAACACCCATTTCTGCCATAATTTTCGCGTACTGTGCAAATTCATGTGCATTAACATCATAAAATGCTTCTCCATTTTTAAGTTTAGGAAGACCTGCATTAGGTTGAACTATAACAGGCACACTAGAGTACTTAAGAATTTCTGTAATTAGTGGAAGCATTTCATTTGGACCTAATGAACAATTTACGCCAAGTGCATCAACGCCAAGGCCTTGAATTACATTAACCATAGTTAGTGGGTCTGTGCCTGTTAAGGTTCTTCCATTATCTTGATAAGACATTGTACATATAACAGGCAGATTGCTATTTTCCTTCGCAGCAAGAATTGCGGCTTTCGCCTCGTAAATATCAGACATTGTCTCGATGAGTATTATATCTGCGCCTTCTTTTGCACCAATCTTAATTTGCTCGGCGAAAGTGTCATATGCATCATTAAATGATAATGTTCCAAGAGGTTGCATTAACTGACCTATGGGTCCAATATCAAGTGCAACATATTTGTCACCAGCAACATTTTTTGCGATCTTAACTGCACTTCCAACAATTTGTTCAACGCTGTATATAGTATTTTTAAGTTTATATCTATTTGAACCAAATGTATTAGTGGTTATGACATCACTACCTGCACTAAGATATTCTAAATGAATTTTTTCAATTATTTCTGGGTGCAATATATTATAACTCTCAGGTAATTCACCACGCTTAATTCCATATTTTTGGAGCATTGTTCCCATAGCACCATCAAACAATAAAAAATTATTAAAATCTATTTTTTTATTCACAACACCCGCCATCCTTTCTAAATTCACAACCTATATTTTTACAAAATGCACATCCAGTGTGTTTATTTAAACTTGCAACTTTACTAAGACCTATAATTGCGGTTACCGATTTTCTAGGAAGCATTATACTATTTTCAGTAATAGATAACCCTATTTTTTTATAAGCATCTAATACATTTAATATTTTTGCACCATTTTGAATAGCAAAGTCTCCATAACCTGGGCTATACCTAGTTGTAATATGTAAATCATCTTTTAATGCATTTTTCATAATTTCATCTTGAAGTTGATCACATACATATTCTATCGCTGTGCTTGCACAGGCATCCATAATTACACCTTTTGTTATATCAAATCTAGAGTAGTAAGCAAGGGTGCTATCGACTTTGGTTCCAAGTGTTGCAGCCATTACTACACATTTTTCTGAGTTTATTAGAAGACTTTTTATGTCTTTATCTTTTAAAACTAAGGTACTACCAACAAGAAAGAGTTGATCATCTTTTCTTTCAATATCAAAAATTTCATATGTAGAACTAGATTTGCTTATATCAATTATCTCTCGTGCGCAATCATTAATTAAAAGGGTCATATTTTTATTTATTTTTTGATGTTTATAACCTAAATATCTTAATACTTCTTTTTTATCAATTTCCATAGCGCACTCCAATCAGTTTTATTCTAGAATAAAGTATAAATACAATAATTGCAAATACAATATTTATTAATTACATTTAATAGATGTTTGTTTGCATGTAAGTTGAATTTGAAAATGTACCTAAAAGTTTTAATTATTAGCAATAGTTTAACAACATTTTGGAAGCTTCAAGTCTGACATATTCTATGAGTGGCAGTTGTCTAGCCTAGGAAAATTACTTTGGCGGCAGTCTAAATCTGCTTCCAAAGTTGTTAATATTGCAGCGACCCAGGAGATGATTTAACACTTAATAATTTAAATTGATACTTTTTAGCAGTGAAATATAAAATATTGATGATAAAGAGCTTTTTTTGCACTTAAAACTTGAATATTTATTTCAATACAGTTTATAATAAAGGAAGTGTATTAAGTGTATTAAGTGTATAAATCTTTGGGGGTGATAAGTTGAAAAGAAGTGAAAAAATCTATGAGTATATTGTTGAAAAAACAGGAAAATTTAATCGTGAAAACTTAGAGGAAAAAATCGGTTTTAGCGCAAATGAAATATCTCAGAGTTTAAATATTTTAAGAAATAACGTAAGCATGGAATTAAATGAATTGCTTAGGCAAGATAGGATAATAAAAATAAAATCTAGACCAGTGTTATACGTTGATAATTCTTGCTTAGAAAGAATTTTGAATAAAAAGTTGCCAGTTGGGCCAATAGAAATAAAAAATTTAAATGAGTTATTCCTTGAAAAAAATAAAACTAGTAAGGAGGAATGTCCTTTTGATAAACTTATTGGAGCACAAACTAGTCTTAAAAATCAAATTGAACAGGCAAAAGCTGCAATACTTTATCCTCCAAATGGTTTGCACACATTAATTGTTGGTCAAACAGGAGTTGGTAAAACCTTGTTTGCAAATATGATGTACAAACAAGCAAAGTATTCTAAAAAATTGAATGAAAAATCACCCTTTATAGTATTTAATTGTGCTGATTATTATAACAATCCTCAACTTTTAATCTCACATTTGTTTGGACATATTAAAGGAGCTTACACTGGTGCTGATAGCGAAAAGGCTGGAATTGTTGAAAAAGCAGATAACGGCATATTATTTCTAGATGAAATACACAGATTACCACCAGAAGGACAGGAAATGTTGTTTTATTTTATGGATACAGGTATGTTTAATAGATTAGGTGAGACAGAGAGAAACAGAAAATCCTGTGTTTTAATAATTGGAGCCACTACGGAGGATCCCAATTCATCACTACTAAAGACATTTGTAAGAAGAATACCAATAATTATAACTATTCCTAACTTTGATAAAAGGACAGCCAGCGATAAAGTTGATTTCATCAAATTCTTATTCGCAAATGAGGCACATAGAGTAAACAAAGTAATAAAAATTGAAGATGAAGCAGTAAAGGCAATTATTGGAAGTACATCTTATGGGAATATTGGTCAGATGAAATCAAATATTCAACTTATTTGCGCTAAGGGTTTTTTAAATAGTATAAATAATAAGGACTTTATAGAAATAGATTTTAATTCGTTGCCTTTAGATATTAAAAGTGGATTATTTTATCTAAGTGGCAAACGTAAAGAAATGGAAGAAATATCTGGTTATTTAGATTCACAGTTAATAGTTACTCCAGAAGGTCATAGTGTATTAATTGAAAAAGATCCTTATGAGCCACCGTTTAATTTATATAAGATAATAGAGGATAAGGCAGCCTTTTTGAAAAAAGGGGGTGCAGATGAGGAGTATATAAACAATTTTATTACAACTGACATTAATGTGCATATTAAATCCTTTTATAACAAAGTTAAAAATGATGAGGATGGTAGAAGTAAAATATTAAAAATAGTAGATGAAGATATTCTTGAATTTTCAGAAGAAATAATGGACATGATTGAAAAAAAGCTTGATAAAACATTAACTGATAGATTTTTATATGCATTAAGTCTACATTTAAGTTCATTTTTAAATAGATTAAGTAATCATCAAAATCTTAAGTATAAAAATATAGAAGGTATAATAGATGATAAACGTGAAGAATTCAATATTGCAGTAGACATAAAGGGAATGGTTGAAAAAAAATATAATGTGGTTGTTCCAAAGATTGAAGTTATATATCTTACATTGTTAATCAGTTCTATTACGGAGGAACAAACAAATCAGCATGTGGCAGTAATTGTAGCAGCACATGGAAGCAGCACAGCAAGTAGTATGGTTAATGTGGCAAGGCAACTTCTAGGGGAGGGTGTAATCGAAGCAATAGATATGCCACTCGAAGTTAGTCCTACTCAAACTTTAGATGAAATTATTGAAAAGGTTAGGGAAATAGATATGGGTAAGGGGGTTCTATTACTTGTGGATATGGGCTCACTTGTTAACTTTGAGTCTATAATAATGGAAAAAACGGATATAAAGGTTAGGACACTAGATATGGTTACCACCTCATTAGTATTAGAAGCCATAAGGAAAGCAACTATTTTAGATATGAATTTGGATGCCTTATATAATTCTCTAAGACAATTTAGAGGGTATTCAAAGATTGATGAAGAAGAGAAAGTTATTACTGAAGACGATACAAATAAGAAAAGGGCAATAATAACAATATGCGCAACGGGTGAGGGTACTGCAGTAAAGCTAAAAGAGCTTGTGGAGAATATTGTTAGAAGTACAGATGAAAAAGAAATTGAAATTTTACCAATAAGCGTAAAAGGCATAAAAAGCGAAATAATAAAAATAAAAAACAACTATAGTATTATAGCATCCGTTGGTATTTTAAACCCTAAAATTGAAGCACCGTTTATCTCCCTTGAAGAGTTAATTAGTGGTTATGGCGAAAGTATTTTAATGAGTATAATACAGAAAAAGAACTTTAAAATTGAAAAAGGCCATGAAAATACAGTAGTTAAGGATCTATGCGAAGACAGTCTAAATCAATTTTTAACTTATTTAAATCCTTCTAAAATAATAAGTGTATTGTATCAATTTGTGAATGTTTTAGAGGAAAACACGAAAATAAGTTTTAATAATGCAACCAAAATAAGAATAATGGTGCATGTAGGTTGTGCACTAGAGAGAATGATAATAAAGGACGGTTTAAAGTACAAGAGGGAAAAAGCTAATCTAAATTCACACTTGATAGAGATTATTACGGAGGCAAATAAAGTATTTAAAGATGCAATAAATATAAGTTTAACTGAAGATGAAATATTATTTTTAGCAGAAATGATAGAATAGAAGATAATATACTGATACACTTCTCTTTTGATACACTTTTTATCAGCTAAAAATTAAAGTTAGTATTGAAACCATAGAAGAAGTGTATTAAAATAAAAAAGTAAAAAAGAATTTTAAATAAAAAATGGCTATTTTAAATAATTTAACACTAACATAAAAAATAATACACTATTTTGGCATGACAGTTGCTATATATAATAGTAAGACAACATAGGTGAAAGTGCTTATGAGGAGGATGATTTACTATGAACATAGTGCTTGCAAGAATTGATGACAGATTAATACATGGTCAAGTAGCAACAATTTGGTCAAAAGACACAAAATGTCAAAGAATAATTGTATGCAATGATGATGTAACAAAGGATTTAATTAGAAAGACACTTTTAGAGCAAGCTACACCTCCAGGAATTAAATCAAATGTTTTAGGAATTGATGACGCAATAAAAGTTTATAGTAATCCAAGATACCAAAATGATAGAGTACTATTTCTATTTACTAATCCGACGGATGTTGTAAGAATGGTTAAAGGTGGAGTAGTCATAAAGAGTGTAAATATTGGTGGTATGTCATTTAAACAAGGAAAGAAACAAATAACTAGAGTAGTATCAGTAGATGATACAGACGTTGAAGCTTTCAAAACATTAAATGAAAAAGGTATTGAACTAGAAATAAGAAAAATTTCTTCAGATTCAAAAGTAGATTTAATGTCAAAATTATAAGATTTAATTGGTTTTAATTGTAATCGTTATAATCGTTTGTGATGAGCTCCAAAAATTTTTATTAAAACAAACATTGCTACATGGAGTGAAATCAAATGTCATTACAATTGGTAAAATAAATTAAATATGTAATAATTATTAATTTTGGTTACAGGTTTTTCGAAACTTTTATATAAATTTTACTGTAACAAATAAAACATAGGAGGTATAAAAAATGGTAGGAATTATTCTTGCTAGTCATGGAGAATTTGCTAAAGGCATCTTGCAATCCGGTGCAATGATTTTTGGAGAACAAGAAAACGTACAAGCTGTTACGTTGATGCCTAGTGAAGGCCCCGATGATGTTAAAGCAAAAATGAAAGACGCAATTGCATCCTTTGACAACCAAGATGAGGTTTTAATCTTAGTCGATCTTTGGGGCGGTACACCATTCAACCAAGCGAATAGTCTATTTGAAGAACACAAAGATAAATGGGCAATCGTAGCTGGTATGAATCTGCCAATGGTGATTGAAGCTTATGCTTCACGTTCTTCAATGGAATCCGCACAGGAAATTGCAGCTTATATTTTAAAACCAGCTAAAGAAGGAGTTAAAGTTAAGCCTGAAGAATTAGAACCAGAAGACGTTGGTAAATCTTCAGAGGCTTCAGCTGGGCGAATTAATACAGGTAAACCTGGATCATTCGAATATGTTTTAGCTCGTATTGATTCTCGTTTACTTCATGGACAAGTAGCAACTGCTTGGTCAAAAAGTGTGTTACCTACACGAATAATTGTCGTGTCAGATGCAGTAGCTAAAGATGAACTTCGTAGCAAATTGATAACGCAAGCTGCTCCTCCGGGAGTTAAGGCTCATGTTATTCCAGTTAAACAAATGATTAAACTTGCAAAAAATGATAAACAGTTTGGTGGAGAACGTGCATTGCTTCTTTTTGAAAATCCACAAGATGTACTTCGCGCAGTAGAAGGTGGAGTACCACTTAAGACAATCAATATTGGTTCTATGGCTCACGCTGTAGGTAAAGTTCAACCAAATAAAGTACTTGCTTTTAATCAAAACGATATTGATACCTTCAATAAGCTTAAACAGGCAGGACTCACTTTTGATGTTCGTAAAGTTCCAAATGATTCAAAAGGAAATATGGCTGAAATTCTTAAAAAAGCACAAGAAGAATTAAAGAAACTGAAATAATTAAATTATTTAAATGAAAAGGGGGATTAATAATCATGGATATAAATATAATCCAAATGATATTAGTCGTTATCGTGGCATTTTTTGCTGGTATGGAAGGCGTCTTGGATGCATTTGATTTCCATCAACCAGTAATTGCTTGTACGTTAATCGGCTTAGTTACAGGTAACTTATTACCATGCCTAATTTTAGGTGGTACTCTTCAAATGATTGCTTTAGGTTGGGCAAACATAGGTGCTGCCGTAGCACCCGATGCAGCGCTTGCATCTGTTGCATCTGCAATTATTCTAGTTCTTGGTGGCCAAGGAACAGCAGGAGTTCCTGCAGCTATTGCTATTGCTGTACCACTAGCAGTTGCAGGTCTATTATTAGCAATTATTTCTCGTACAATTGCTACAGTATTTGTACATTTCATGGATGCTGCTGCTGAAGACGGAAACATTGGAAAAGTTGAAATGTGGCATGTTATTTGTATTTGTATGCAAGGTGTACGTATTGCAATTCCAGCAGCCTTGATTTTAGCAGTTGGTGCTGGTCCTATTCGTGCAGTACTTGAAGCTATGCCTGTTTGGCTAACAGCCGGACTCGCAATCGGTGGTGGAATGGTCGTAGCTGTTGGTTATGCAATGGTAATCAACATGATGGCTACAAAAGAAGTATGGCCATTCTTTGCAATTGGTTTTGTATTAGCAACTATTTCACAAATTACACTTATCGGACTAGGGGCAATCGGTGTATGTGTAGCTCTTATTTACTTAAAGCTTACTAAACAAGGTGGCTCAGGTAAAGGTGGAAGCTCAAATACTGGTGATCCATTAGGCGATATTATTGACACTTACTAAGAAAGGGGGGAATACTAAAATGAATAAGGAATTAAAATTAACTAAAAAAGATCGTCTTGTAATTTGGTGGCGTTCAACTTTTATTCAAGGTTCATGGAATTATGAAAGAATGCAAAACGGTGGCTGGGCATATACATTAATACCCGCAATCAAAAAATTATATAAGACTAAAGAAGAGCGTGCAGCTGCACTAAAACGTCACTTGGAGTTCTTTAACACTCATCCATATGTAGCTTCACCAATCATTGGTGTAACATTAGCATTAGAAGAAGATCGTGCAAATGGTCTACCAATTGATGATGCAACTATTCAAGGTGTTAAGGTTGGTATGATGGGACCTTTAGCAGGCGTAGGTGATCCAGTTTTCTGGTTTACTGTTAGGCCGATTTTAGGGGCACTCGCTGGTTCTCTTGCTATGGCGGGTAATATACTTGGACCAATTATATTTTTCTTAGCTTGGAATGCTATTCGTATGTCATTTACATGGTATACACAAGAGTTTGGTTACAAAGCAGGTTCTAAAATTACTGATGATGTATCAGGTAATTTATTACAAGATGTTACAAAAGGAGCATCCATCCTTGGTATGTTTATTTTGGGATCATTAGTTAACAGATGGGTAACCGTTGTATTTACACCGGTAGTATCAACCGTTAAGTTAGCTAAAGGTGCTTTCATTGATTGGACTCAAATACCTGCTGGAGCAGCAGGTATTAAAGAAGCTCTATTGCAACAGGGAAGTGGTATGTCATTAACTCCTGATAAGGTTACAACATTACAAAACAACTTGGATTCTTTGATTCCTGGAATTGCAGGATTAGGATTGACATTACTTTGTATGTGGTTGCTTAAGAAGAGAGTTAATCCAATTACAATTATTTTTGGATTGTTCGCAGTCGGGATTATTTTCCACTTAATCGGTTTAATGTAATATTTTTACACAACCTGGGCTTTTGGCCTGGGTTTTTTTAGTGTGCCTGGCATGGGCGTTTACTCGTCGGTGAAAGTCCGATACGGGGGCTGATAGTGCCATCCGTTAGCTTAAGACAAGGGTGTCCACCGTGAGGCGGAATCTG
>NZ_JAHLEC010000031.1 GCF_018861705.1 Clostridium psychrophilum
GAAATATATTTATTAAAACATTAATTTCTATTGAACCGCCGTGTACCGAACGGTACGCACGGTGGTGTGAGAGGTCGCTAAATAAACTAATTATTTAGCTCCTACTCGATTTACCATCTATGTTAATATTGCAGCGACCTAGGAGAATATTTAATTTTATGTCTAGTAAAACTGTTTGACGGTTGTACCCTGTGGTACTTAATTATTTTATTTTAAGAAGGTATACTATATAATATAGTCAAGAAATACATTTAACATAAATAATTGTATTTATAAATAGAAAAGAGGTAGATCGTATGGTTCAATCACTCAATACAAAGGTGGATCTAGTAATTGATGCAACATGGCTTACAGGCGCTACAGATTATGGGAAAATTATGATTGGCGACAAAGGGTTTGAGTTTTATTGTTCTCGTGATTCTCGCAAAAATGTTCAAATTCCTTGGGAAGAGGTTGACAAGGTCATTGCGTCCGTAATGCTAAAGGGAAAGTGGATTCCACGATATGCGATTAAAAACAAGAAAAATGTTAACTATATTTTTTCTTCTAAAGATCCCAAAAAAGTGCTTCGTGCTATTCGAAAATATGTTGAGCCAAATAATATGGTTAATTCGTTAAGTTTTTTTGATGTTGTAAAGCGAGCTATGAAATCGAGATTTAAGAAGAGTTGATTAACTAAAGAACTTATCATGTGTGTAAATTAGGTAAAAAGTACTATATATGATACTATTTATATAGTGCTTTTTTTATTGGAATATTACATTTAATAGATGTTTGTTTGCATTGACATTTACAACTACATGAGTTACAATAAAAAACAATAATTTAATAAATTTCTTATTTAGAGAGGTGGAGGGACTGGCCCTATGAAACCCGACAACCAATATTCATATTTGAATATAAAGGTGTCAATTCCTGCAGAACATAGTTCTGAATAATAAGAAATCAGTTTTTTACATATAGTAATATAGAAAACTGCTTTCTTACTTGAAGGCAGCTTTTTTTATAAAATTAAAAATATAAAAAATAATGAGAAAATTTAAATAATTTATAAGAGGTTATACAATAAATAAATATGAAAAGGAGTGTTAATATGAAATATATTGTAGTGCTTGGTGATGGGATGGCAGATTATCCAATTAAGGAGCTAGATAACCAAACACCTCTTCAATATGCGAGTACACCTACTATGGATTACATGGCAAAGCACGGTATACAAGGCTTGGTTAAAACTGTGCCTAATGCGATGCCAGCAGGAAGCGACACGGCAAATATGGCTGTTCTCGGGTATGATCCATTCGTTTATTACAGTGGACGTTCACCTTTTGAAGCAGCAAGCATAGGAGTTGCAATGCTTGATACGGATGTAACATTTAGATGTAATTTGGTTACATTATCAGAAGATGAGCCATATGAGGAAAAGATTATGCTGGATCATAGTGCTGGTGAAATTACAACTGAGGAATCAGGTGTATTACTAAAAGCGTTAAGTGAATTTTTAAGTACAGAAGGCATAAAATTTTATCCTGGAATTGGCTACAGGCATCTAATTGTATGGGATAAAGGACCATATAAATGGACGCTTACACCACCTCATGATATCTTAGGTCAAAAGGTAAAAAAATATATGCCTAAAGGTCCGGGAAGTGAAATAATTGAGGAAATGACAAAGAAAAGCAGTAAATTTTTATCTGATCATGATATAAATAAAAAGAGAATAGCAAGGGGCCTTAAACCAGCAAACTCAATTTGGGTTTGGGGTGAAGGAAGAAAACCACTATTATCTAGCTTTTATGAAAAATATAAATTGAAAGGATCAGTAATTTCTGCAGTTGATTTGATAAAAGGAATAGGAATGTGTTCAGGAATGGATGTTATTGATGTAGAAGGCGCAACTGGAAATATTAACACTAACTTCAAAGGTAAAGCAAAGGCAGCTCTTGATGAAATGGCAAAGGGTAATGATTTTGTTTATATTCATGTTGAAGCACCGGATGAGTGTGGTCATAGGGCTGAAGTAGAAAACAAATACAAAGCAATAGAGCTTATAGATGATCAAATAGTTAAATATATTAAAGAGGAAATGGAGAGAATTGGTGAAGATTATAAAATGATAATACTTCCAGATCATCCGACGCCTTTATCGCTTAGAACACATACGCACGAACCAGTACCATTCTTGATATATCAGAGCAATGATGAAAAAGATAATGGATATGACACTTACAATGAAGTTACGGCAAAAGAGGCAGGTTTATATTTTCCAAAGGGATATAAGTTAATGGATTATTTTATTAAAGGTGATACATAAAATGTTTTATACATGCAATATATAAAGGTGAAATAGGAGGAATAATATTATGGAGCAAATATATTATAAAAGTACTCGTGGAAATGAAAAAACAGTAAAATCTGCAGAAGCTATTGCAAGGGGATTAAGTGATGATGGTGGACTTTTTGTACCAACATCAATACCAAAATTAACTGTAGCACTTAAGGAATTAGCTCATATGGATTATAAAAAATTAGCATTTATTATAATGAAGGAATTCCTTACAGATTATGATGAAAAAGATTTATTAGAGTCGATAGATAAAGCATATGATGAAAAGTTTGATACTCCAGTTATTGCACCACTCACAAAACATGGGGAAGCATACTTTTTAGAATTATACCATGGACCAACTTTAGCGTTTAAGGATATGGCTTTATCAATATTACCTTATCTTTTAAAAAATGCAGTGAAAAAGTTAAATATAAATAAGGAAATGGTTATTCTTACTGCGACTTCTGGTGATACAGGCAAAGCAGCTCTAGAAGGTTTTGCAAATGTAGAAGCCACAAAAATAATAGTATTTTTCCCACAGGAGGGCGTAAGCGCAATCCAAAAAAGGCAGATGTTAACTCAAGCAGGGGATAATACATACGTAATTGGAATTGAGGGAAACTTTGATGATGCACAAAGTGGTGTTAAGCAGATGCTTACGGATGAGAATCTTCTTAAAAAACTTGAAAAAAATAACAAAATGTTTTCATCAGCTAATTCAATAAATATCGGAAGGTTAATACCACAAGTAGTATATTATTTCTATGCATATAATCAGCTTTGTAATATGGGTGATATTAAAATAGGAGAAGAAATAAATTTCTGTGTTCCTACTGGAAATTTTGGCGATATATTAGCAGGATATTATGCTAAAAAAATGGGATTACCAATTAAAAAATTAATATGTGCTTCAAATGAAAATAAGGTTTTATATGATTTCATAAATACAGGAATATATGACAGAGTGCGTGATTTTGTAATTACCATGTCACCTTCAATGGATATATTAATTTCAAGTAACCTTGAAAGACTTTTATATGCTATAAGTGGTGAAGATTCTAGCAAGATAAAAGGACTTATGGATAAGCTTAAAAAAGATGGTAAATATGAAATTGACGAAAACATGAAAAAAGAGTTAAAAGACTTTTTTGGGGGTTATGCGACAGAGGAGGATACATCATACGCTATAACTAAGGTTTATAAAGCTACTAATTACGTAATTGATACTCATACTGCAGTATCTTATGCTGTATATCAAAAATATTTAGAACAAACTAAGGATACAACAAAGACAGTTATTGTGTCCACTGCGAGTCCATATAAATTTACGCCCGATGTTATGAAATCTATAGATAAAAAATATACAGGTTTAAATGATTTTGAACTAATAAAGGAACTTAGTAAAATAACGAAGGGTGAAATTCCAGCAGGCATAAAGGATCTAGAAATGAGACCAATACTTCATAAAACTGTCTGTAAAAAGAATGAAATGAAAGCACAAATTGAAAAAATACTTAACATATAAATAGAATTACTTAATATATAAAATCATTATTAATAAATAGTGTTTTTATATATAGGTTTAGGAAAGGAGAACTTAGCATGGAAAAGGTAAAGATAGCAATTTTAGGTTTTGGAAATGTTGGAACAGGCGTATGGAAAATACTCCAGGAGAATAAAAAGGAAATAATGAAACGTTCAAATTATGATATAGAGGTAGCTAAGATATTAGTAAAAGACATAAACAGAAAAAGAGATATTACATTACCTAAGGAAATGCTAACAGATAATATTGATGATATTATAAATGATGAAAGCATAAAGATAGTTGTTGAACTTATTGGTGGACCAGGTGTTGCTAAGGAGTATATGATAAGGGCAATGAGAGCTAAAAAACATATTGTAACTGCTAACAAATTAGTTATTGCAAATTGGAGCAAGGAGTTATTTAAAATAGCAAAGGAGGAAAATGTACTATTTTATTATGAAGCAAGTGTAGCCGGTGGAATCCCAATAATACGTGAGATTAATGAAAGTCTTACAGCAAATAAAATACAGCAAATAACTGGAATAATAAATGGAACAACTAATTATGTGTTAAGTAAAATGACAATGGATGGAATAAGTTTTAATGAGGCATTAAAAGAAGCTCAAGAAAAGGGGTATGCTGAAGCTGACCCAACATCAGATATTGATGGATATGATGCTGTTTATAAGCTTGCGATAATGGCTTCCCTATCTTTTGGGACAGAGGTTGATCATGATTGTATTTATAGAGAAGGTATAAGAAATATTAGTGATATTGATATAGAATATGCAAAACAGTTTGGTTATACAATAAAACTTCTTGCAATAGCGAAACAAGAAGATAATAAATTAGAGCTAAGAGTACATCCAGCATTTATACCATCTAGTCATCCAATGGCAAATGTAAATGATGCATATAATGCTATTCTAATAAAAGGTAATGCAGTAGGGGAACTAATGTTATATGGCAAAGGAGCAGGGGATTTGCCAACAGGTAGTGCTGTTGTAAGTGATATAATATCAATATTAAGAAACAATGTAGCACCCAATGATGCAAAGAACGAAATTGATAAAGCTGATTTTAAAGAAGTAAAAAAATCTTGTGATAACGAATCGGAATTTTATATAAGACTTGATTTTAAAGATAAGGCAGGAGTTTTAGGAGATACAGCTAAAATATTTGGAAATAACGATGTTAGTATTGTGTCCATTACTCAAGATGTAGAACATACGACTCATGCAACACTAGCATTTATTACACATAAAAGCTCAGAAAAAAACATAAAAAAATCACTAGATAAAATTATAAAATTGGAAAATGTTAATAAAGTAGAAAGTATAATAAGAATAGAATCATTTAAATAGTTATGAAACATTGTTTAAATTAATAAATTCTCCTATACATGATATATGGGTATTCATGCCATATCATATATAGGAGAATTTTTATATATACAAAATGGCAAGTTAATTATTTATTACATCACCTTTTTGCATTAATTACCATATCATATATTTCAGAAGATCTAGTTCCTTTAAAAGTCACACTATTTTTAAGCTCATTGTGCGTTACTGTACTTGCAACGATATATAAAGGTCTGTTTTTACTCTCATCTGAGATTCTGCCGATATATTGTCCCATAATAGCAAGTAAACAAAACATAATGCCAAACATCATTAAAGTAATTGATAGAATAAAACATAAGTTTAATAGGTTACTATTATTAACCATTGAAGTAATAATACTACCTATTAATAAACAAGTACCAAAGAAACCAGTAAATGCTCCAATATATCCAGAGATTACTAATGGTTTATATGAGAAAGATGTTAATCCATCAAATGCTAATGTGAGCATTTTTTTTAGTGAATATTTTGTCTCCCCAGCAAATCTTTCTTGGCGAACAAATTCTACAAAGGTTTGTTTATAGCCAACCCAACTAACTAGACCTCTTATAAATCTGTTTTTTTCTGGTAATGAATTTAAAGCATCACATACCTTTCTGTCTATTAGTCTAAAGTCTCCAGTATCAACTGGAATATCTATGCTTGTTAAGCTTCTAAGTATTCGATAGAAGGCACTAGCTGTGAATTTTTTAAAAAAAGTTTCACCAACTCTTTTAATTCTTTTACCATATACAACATCGTAGCCTTCTTTCCACTTTTTAATCATATCTATTATAGCTTCAGGTGGATCTTGGAGATCTGCATCTATTACTACAACAGCATCGCCTAAGGCTTCATTCATTCCTGCGGTTATTGCAGCTTGATGACCAAAGTTTCTTGAAAAGTTTATAAGCTTTATATGGTTATCTTTTCTACAGATATTTTCTACTTCATGTTTAGTTGAGTCACGACTTCCATCATTAATAAATAAAATTTCATATGTCTCCATGGTACTATCCATAACGGATTTTAACCTTTTGTAACTTTCATTTATAACGAGTTCTTCATTATATAAAGGTACTACTACGGAATAAACAATTTCATTGCTCATATCTATCATTCCTTTCACTTTTTAATGTTTCTCTATAATTAAAATTATAAGGTCAAATTGTATCATCAGTATCAAATTAATATGTGAACTTTATGTGATAACAAAGCATAACTTTTATTTCTATACGAGTTATTTTAGAAACAGAAAATCACAAATAAAATTTTATACAAGTTATGGTTAGTTAAGTCGTTTCTAAAATATTTTAATTACATGAAAAGGCTGCCTAAAAGGCAGCCAATTGAGGTAATGAAATTATTTTGTAATCTGTTAGTTTTAAAATTAATCTTATTAAGCAGTTCTTAAAATAGATACAGTTCCAATAGATCCTGATAGACCTGCAAGTACTATGCTGACAGGACCATTTGAGTTGTTAGCAAATCTCAAAGTATCTCCTGCTGTTGCAGCATAAATCACATTAGAACCAGTTACTGTTGGGTTTGTTACTGTAATAGATATACCACCAATAACAATTGGACCAGGCAATTTTTCTAAATCGATTTCTATAGCAGTGGTTAAAGGAACTGGAGTGACAGACATTTTCCAGTCAATTGTATAAATACCTGTTGTATTAAAAGTAAATATACCAGAATTATAACTGATATCAGCTCCGACAATATTTACAGTATCATAAATAATAGTGCCTCCAACTGGTATTGCTATTTTATTCGTTTTTATAACACCATTTGCATACGAATTAAAACTAGGGCCAGTAGGGCCAGTAGGTCCAGTTGGACCGGTTGCTCCATTTTGTCCGTTTTGTCCTGTAGGACCAGTAGGTCCAGTTGGACCAGGAGCTCCATTCTGTCCTCTAGGGCCAGTAGGGCCAGTAGGTCCAGTTGGACCGGTAGCTCCATTTTGTCCGTTTTGTCCTGTAGGACCAGTAGGTCCAGTTGGACCGGTAGCTCCATTCTGTCCATTTTGACCAGTAGGTCCAGTAGGACCAGTAGGTCCAGTAGGTCCAGTAGGTCCAGTAGGTCCAGTAGGACCGGTTGCTCCATTTTGTCCGTTTTGACCAGTAGGTCCTGTAGGACCAGGTTGTCCAGTAGGACCAGTTCGTCCAGTAGGTCCAGTTTCACCAGTTGGTCCAGTAGACCCAGTTGGACCAGTTCGCCCAGTAGGTCCAGTAGGACCGGTTGGCCCTACAATACATTTCACATGGCAGGGATGGCAAGGATCGCAACATTTGTGTTTGTCATCACAATCATTTTTGTCATCACAACTGTGCTTGACATCACTATGGTCTTTTTTAGAAATGAAATAGTCATAAGATTCATCTGCTTTGCTTTTACTCAATATAGACACCTTCCTTATTAATAATAATTACTTTATTTAAAATGATTTTAATTTTTTATTTAGAGGGCTTGTACTTTTTTTATATATAAAGCTTGTACTTTCTATACATAGTATGCAAATACTTTATTTTGTGTTAAACATATATTGAAGACTTCACTTAAATTTAAAACTAGATTGATTTCATAATATATAAAAGATATAGAGTAAAAATATACCCTATATCTTATATTATTTAAAGTAGAATTATAGCTATAAACTACCCAAATAAATTTCGTGATTATTTAATAACCTTTCATCATTAGGAGCAAGCTTAATAGCGAGCTCTGAAAATTCTATTGCTTTAGCTATCATATTTAAATTATAACAGCCTAAAGCTGCTAAATCATAAGGAGTATAGTCCCAAGAATTTGCATCATTAGCAAAAGAAAATGATTTTTCTTCGATTTTTAATGCTTCATTTGCATAATAATAAACGCTAGACCAATCTTTTTCTTGGTAGGCTAATAAAGATAAGCCTACATATGGCTCCCTTGATAAAATAGATTCGCTTATTGCTCTATGAAACCATTTTTTAGCGTTTAAATTTTCTTCTTTCTCAGAATATGATTTTGCAATAAATCTCATAGCAGATGATCTCTCATCTTCCCAAGTTGATGTAGGGAGTTTCAAATAGTCTTTTAATGTTAAAATGCAATCGTCCCAGTTACTATCAAACATATATTCCCTGCCAAGATAATATAAATTTCTACTGTTATTAGGATTCTCTTTTATAGCTAACTTTAATAATGGAAGATTTAGACTTCTGTTTTTTGACGGATCAGGATAGTGATTATATAACATCCCCTCAATATAAACTTGTTTTTCCTCGCCTTCACCTAAATATTCTAAAATCTCATGTGTTGGATAAATCCACTTATATCCATGCCTTGAATGAATTCTTGACCAGGTATATTGCACTGCGGGCGAACCATCTGCATTAACGCTCCAATTATATAGATATAATCCTCTTGTAGTTTCTTTAGTCCATGCAATTTCTAAATGTTCTCTCCAACCATCCTCTATAACATCATCAAGATCAGAAGATACACAAATGTCGACATCATCTGGAATAAATTTTAAACATTCATTTCTTGAATAATCAAATCGAAATGGTGTAGCATCTATAGAATAAACGAGAGCGCCTCTCGCTTTTAGCTTACTAATTGTATTATCGGTGGATCCTGTATCTACAACTACAACAACATCAGCGCTGATTACATGATCCATCCAACGATCAACAAATTTTTCTTCATTTTTACATATTGCATATACGCAAATTTTATATTCATTACTCATGAAAAAACCCCCAATTAAACGAATAGGTACCATACAGTCCATTATATGATAATAAATAATTACAGGTGACATAGTAAACATGCATTAGTGTTAATATTATAATAAGCTAAAAAAATAGTCTATATCTTAGTTGCATAAGATATAGACTATTTTCTTTAGTATATTTAGTTTAAGCATAAACATCTATTATATTATCATTTGTGGATCTTTTTACAGTTGAACTACTATTAATATTCTTTGTACTTTCTACTTGATTACTTGCAGCTATTTGATTATTTGAGGTTTGTCCTACTTTACTATCACTCTGTTGCTGAATTTGTGCTTCAATTTGTTGTATTTTAGCTTGTATTACCTCAATTTTAGCAGTTTCTAAAGCTCTTAGAACTTTTTCATTTTGAGCATATGCACTGATTGAATTTTGAGCAGAGCTTATTGTATTCATATGTTATTATATCCTTTATTTTGAATTATTTTATTTATTTTACTAATAATATTATACACAATAAGTAGAAAAATTGTTTGTTGATTTTGCAGGATAACCCTTCTTTCAGACATTTCATTTAGCTTATATAGTATTCAAACTTATTTTGGCTCTTTTATCGCATTAATTAGATGAATTCTAAATGCATATAATAAATCAATTATTATTATAAATAACACTATAGAAAGATAAACTAAATAATCAGTTGAACTATTATACAAAAATGGGAAATAGCAGAATAATGATACCAAAGGTATAATTATAGCTACATATAACTTCTTGGGATAACAAAAGGCGTATAATAATGAGATTACATCTGCCATAAAGAAATACCTCTCATGCATATGTGGTAATAAAAAAGGTACGATGACAGCAAATAACAGGGACAATTCTATAACATTTTCAAATTTAATAACTTTTATATATCTAACACTTATATAAATAATAATAAGTACAGCAACTAAAGAAATTACTATGCCTATGTTACCTATAAGGGTGGTATTACTAAAAAAGCTGCTAGTAAACCATTGATATATTGATGGTGCATTGTAAGCTAAATTTGTATATTCACTAGATTGATTAAAATAAGTAAGCAAAATATCTTTTAGAGGTCTACCCACAATTAAACTAGGTATACTTAAAACTAAGTAAGTTAAAGGTATAATAAGCAAATGGTATATTTTAATTCTATTTTTAAATAATAGAATTGCAAATAATGGCAAGATAAATATTGCTTGTAGCTTAAAAGATAATGCAATCCCATAAAAAATTATTGATGTAATTGGTTTTTCACGTAAAATATAGTAAATGGACCCTATGACAAATGAGGTATAAATGACATCACATTGCCCCCATACAGAGCCATTTAATATGACTGTTGGAATTAAAAGAAGAAATCCAAATGATAAATATCCTATCTTTTCATTCTTGTATTTTATATTAACAATTTTCATAATAAAGAAAGCAGCCATTATATCAAAAACAAATGATATCATTTTTATATAAAATAACTTATTTATATTTGTATAAGTACCAAGGGCTAACAAATATAGATAGGGTTGAGGGTAATCACTTACTAAATTTTTTAAAGCACTGAAGCCACCATTAGTTTTTATAGTATCGAACCATGGACTTAAAAAGGCATTATAGTCTTGATTTGTAGAGGGCAATCCATGAATCCTAACAATTAGGGCAAGCCATATTATAGTAGCTAATATAATAAATTTTTTAAAAAACTTTTTATTCTTATCCATAAATCTCCTCCAACTTAGTTTTCTGATTTTTTGAAATTCCCACTAGGAGGATTTCCAGTAGGTTTAGTACCAGTATTTCCTTTAAATTGACCCTGCGATTTATTACCATCTTTTTTCTGAAATTGACCTTGAGATCTTCCTCTATTTCCAGTTGAATTAGTAATTACTGAGTTGTTTTTGGTATACTGATATGCATATAAAAGTGTACCTATAAAAATTGATGCGATAATTATAATAGTAAAGATAGAAGTTAATATGTTTTTACTTTTTTTCATGCATGCATCCCCATCTTTCCTGCTCCTTTGAAATTTTTTAATAGAAGCAGATCCTATTTTTAATAATAGAATCTGCCTCTGTATTACACTTAATTATTATTTTGTTGTATCAGCACCTTTTAAATCGTATAAGGCTCCAGAACTTTGACCGCCACCCATTGATTTGTTAGTTGAAGTACTTGAAACTTTATCAGTTGATGTTGCGGTTGTTGATTTACTTGTTGCAGTAGTAGAATATTTCCATTCACTCTCTTTAACAAGTGTACCGGCATTTTTAGCCCATGTCATGACGTCGTTAGTTGAGCCACCTTGGCCACCGCCTACCATTACATATCTAACTTCTCCGTTTTTAACTAAAGCCTTAAACTGAGCGAGTGTTATCGCTTTATCAGTTCCGAAAAAGCCCCAAGTCATTACAGATTCGCCTGTTTTAATTATTATATCTGACGCTTCACCCCTTGTTGATGAAGTTACAAGGATATATTTTTCAGTTGTTTTATTAGCTTGTAAGAATTTTATTAGTTTCGCATTACTTGAATTACTTGAAGTGCTTGAAGAACCCATACCCATAGATCCAGAACTTGAGGCTCCATTTTTAGAACTAGAAATTATACTTAGCCCTGCAGCTGGCATTGATCCCATTGCGCCAAACAAAGTAGTTACAGACAAGACTATAGGGGTTATTAGAAGTCCTACTAAAGCGGTGGCTACTAATATTTTTGAAAGCATCAAGTTATTATTTTTTTTTATCTTAATGATAATAAGTATTAGTGATGATACAAAACATAAAACAGATAGTGATATCATTAAAATCTTAGTTATACTTGAGGTACTGTACATGTAAGATAAAATCAATAACTGAAGTGCTCCCGTTACAATAAGTGTTACTGGTAATATCCAAGATTTCCAGGTGCCTTCAGTGTAAAGTTCCCACATAGAAACAATTCCTATTCCTGAGAGTGCTGCAATTGGTGCAGTAAGCATAGTTAAATAATAAGGATGAAATGTACCTGTTGTGAAGCTGAAATATATAAATTCAGGTAATAACCACATTGACCACAATAATAAATCTAATTTTCTCTTGTTATTAAAAGCAGGTTTGAATTTTTCTTTTAGTGTTGCTGCTAGTATTCCGAGAACTGCAAGAGGAAATAACCAAATTATTTGAGTAGACAAACTATTATTAGAGAACAATCTTGCAAAGCTAGCTGGTTCGGTACCACCAAAGCTACTGCCACCACCACCAGATTTACCACTTTGTCCACCTGTTGGCATCTTACCACCATTTGGCATTCCACTAGGTTTTGTACCTGTTGGGGGAGTACCACCTTGTATTCCATCTTGATGGTTTGCATTATTAGTAGCCGTAGCGCTTGTATTGCTTCCTTCAGGAATTTTAACTTGAGTTTTAGCGGAACTGCCACCTACACTACCAGTAGTGCTACCAATTCCAAGTCGTTCTAGTCCATTATGTCCAATTATAAGTTCTAGTTCTGAGTTATTTGTACTACTTCCCACATAAGGTCTGTTTGCAGCAGGTGTTAAATCTACTACTATAGCCCATGAGAAGGAAACAACAAGTAGAATAAGCGTTCCGCAAATAAGATGAAGTATTCTCTTTTTAAGCGAAACTGCGCTTGATAAAAGGTAAACTAAGTATATAGCTGGAATAACCATATAAGCTTGAAGCATTTTTATATTGAATCCAATGCCAACGAGAACTAAACTTAGTATAAGATATTTAAACTTCCCTTTTTCAGCTGCGATAGAAATAGCCCAGCATGCAAGTAATAGAGTTAAAACAAGTAAGTTGTCACAAGTGTTATTTCTACTTACAGCAACAAAGATTGGTGTTGTTGCAAGAAACAATGCTGATAGAAGACCAGCTGTAGGTCCAAATGATCTCTTAACAATTTTATATATTATGAAAACTGAGATTACTCCTGCAAGAGCCTGTGGAAGAATAATACTCCATCCACTATATCCAAAGATTTTAGCAGAAATAGCTTGAATCCAAAAACCTAGAGGAGGTTTATCAATGGTTACAAAGCTTGCAGGGTCAAAAGATACGAAAAAGAAATTTTTAAGACTCATAGTCATACTTTTAACACCAGCGGCATAATACGCATTTGAATATCCATTTATTCCTAGATTAGCAAAATTTAATATTGCAGATAATATTAGTATTAATGGTAGAAAAATTTTTTCTGTTGAAAGTTTTAATTTTTTCATTTTAATTACTCCTTTTTAGAATGAGTATTAACTGTAGTAACAGGTATTCTCATAATTAATATAATGTATTTCTTCGCACGTTACCTTATTAAATATCCACAGTTTATAAAATCGAAAAAGTTTGTGGCTTTTTATTTATAAAATTAGTATTAAAAGTCCATTATTAGCTAAGTACAAAACTATTATTATGTACTTATACATTTTCCCCCTTATTTATCATAAATATTGTTTCATGTTTATTTGCATGTACATTCGTAATATCTCGATATATTAGATTATAGTCATCAATTGTATTAGTAGTATCAAATAATTGTGTGAGCTTTATGTGATTATGTATAAGATAAAACAAACGATCAACATTTCTGCTGATCGTTTGTACTTATAGAGGATATTTAATTAAAAAATTAACACCAACGTCTTTATTTGTAACTTCAATTTCCCCATTATAATAATTTATAATTTTCATGCAAATAGCAAGACCAAGACCAAATTTGCCGGTCTTATCTTTATAGAAATTATCAAAAATATGAGAAAGATGTTCTTCACGAATATGAGGCCCATCGTTATATATACCAATAACTGCAAAAGCACCTTCTTTTTTGAGAGATACGCATATTTTACTCTTGGCATATCTAAGGCCGTTATCTAATATATTTTCGATAGAAACCTGTACTTTATCTACATTTCCATTTATAGTAGCGTCTTTAATGTCTAAATCCCACTCTATATTATTATTATTAATTACTTTAAATCTATTTGTAATGCGAAGAAGCAAACGATGTAAATTAATTTCTATATTTTCAAAATTATTTTCGAGTACATAGTCGAGAGTGTTCAAATATAACATCTGTTTAACTTTTTTCTCGAGGCTTAAAGACTCATCTCTTATTATTTCAGCGTTTTTTTCTACTGATTCTACATACACACCGTCAATAATAGCTTCAGCGTGACTCATAATTACCATAATTGGAGTTTTTAAATCATGAGATATACTTTGTAAAAACATTTTTTCTTCTTCATCTGTACGTTTTAATTCTTTTTGCATCAAATTCATTGAGTTGGCAAGTCTACCAATCTCATCTTCATTTTTAACATTAATAGGTTTTTCCCAATCTTTGTGGGAAATTCTCACAGTACAATTTTCAAGTTCCTTAAGAGGTTTTGAAATATAATTTGCAACGAGTTTAGACGTTAGAAAACCAATAGCTATAAATATAAGTCCTACCCAAAGTACCATATAAAGCAAACTATTATCTACTATATCAGGAATATATGTTATTAAATATGATTTCCCAAAATCCCCATACTTGATAGAACTTATTATAAAAATATATTTCATATTATTGTAGGTACCTTTAAATTGTTTTTCATAAAGGGTGCCTGATGTAATGTAACTTGACATCCATATTTTTAGATTCGCATCATTAGTTTTAAAAGGCGAGTTTAAATCATTCTGCGAATCTGGAGGCATCTGGTGCCCTTTATTTATGTTTACAATTGTAGCGGTATTATTTTTATCTATGGTATATATGTAATAATCACTGCCTTTTAAATTCCTATATTCATCAGATCTATTGGGCTGAGTAAAATTATTAGTCTTTAATAAAATATCATGAGATACTTTTAAGTCTTGGACTTTTCCTTTTTCATTTATGCTTCTGAAAGCAACTAGATAGAAAAAAGAGATACTTGAAATTATTATAAGTATTATGACTGTAAAAGTTGTCCATATTCGCATAGTTAAGGAGTTAAATTTAAACTTGAATTTAAATTTCTTCATGATTTGTACACTAGTTTATAACCATAGCCATAAACAGTTTCTATGGTGAATTTATCTATTTTTTTTCTAAGGCGTCTTATAACATCATCAACCACTCTATCTGAACCAAAGTAATCGTCACCCCATACAGTGTCCAATATTTGCTCTCTAGAAACTAAATTATTTTTATTCTCAATAAAGTAATATAAAAGTTCAAATTCTTTTTTAGTTAAAATAACTTCTACATCGCCTATAAAAACTGTTCTTTGTTTTTTGCTAATTCGGTATCCGCCCATATTTAAGCTATCGTCGATTTGGTTCACGTCATTCTTATTTACTCCATAAACCCTCTCTAAGATTTTATTAGTTCTAATAATAAGCTCTCTAGGTAAAAATGGTTTTGATAAATAATCATCGCTACCGAGCTCCAGTCCAACAACACGATCGAGTTCTTCATTTCTTGCAGACATAAAAATAACCGGTGTATTTTTATTATGAGCTTTAACGGCTTTAATAATTTCATAACCATCAATATCTGGAAGCATTATATCTAAAATCCATAAATCTGGCATATCATCAATTCTCTCTATTGCAGAATTACCAGTTGAAAAAGTAGTTACTTCATAACCTTCACGTTGTAGGTATTTCTCTAGCAAAAGATTTAAACTTATTTGATCCTCAACAAGATATATTTTCATTGACATGTTTATCACCCCTGATTTTTAAGCACTAAGCCTATTAGTTATATAAATAATTTTATTATAACCCATATAATACCTATTACTTTATATTCTATCATATAATTCTCAAAACATTTTAAATTATTTATGTAAAGATTATGTGTTTAAGAAAATTTGTTGTAGATAAAATGTTTATATTAAGTTATTTTAAAGAAATTTGTATTATTAATTAATATAACAAAAAATATTATGACACAAATGAAAATACATTGATGTTAATATTTGTGCAACTAAATATTGCATGATTTACAGAAAAGAATGATAATTAAAGTAGAAAAAAACATAATGATTGGCGTGTAGTATATGTATATTTATTAAATGAATATGGAGGGTAGTAGACATGAAAAAAAACTTAACTATTTTATTGGCACCAGATTCTTTTAAAGAGAGTATGAGCGCAAAAGAAGTTTGTGAAGCTATGGAAAGAGGAATTAAGAAGGTAAATAAAAATACTAACTGTATACATGTTCCTATGGCTGATGGTGGAGAAGGAACAATGCTGTCTTTAGTGGATGCTACTGGTGGAAAAATATATTCATTGAATGTATTTGGACCATTAGGGAATAGGGTAAAGGCATTTTACGGTGTTTTAGGTGATGGTGAAACGGGAATTTTAGAAATGGCTAGTGCAAGTGGAATACAGTTAGTAACTATAGAAAAAAGGAATCCTCTTATAACAACAACTTATGGTACTGGTCAATTAATAAAAGCTTGTTTAGATTATGGAGTAAAAAGACTATTAATAGGAATAGGTGGTAGTTCAACTAATGATGGTGGGGTTGGGGTTATTCAGGCATTAGGTGGAAAGTTTATGGATATAGAAGGAAATGAACTTGGGTTTGGTGGTGGAGAACTAGGTAAACTTGAGACTATAGACCTAACTGGTCTTGATTCAAGACTAAAAAACATTACAGTGGAAGTAGCTTGTGATGTTAATAATCCATTGTGTGGTGATAGCGGTGCTTCAAATGTATTTGGGCCACAAAAGGGAGCGACTGTTCAAATGATAGAGGAATTAGATAATAATTTAAGACATTATGCTAGGATAGTTAAAAAGCAACTAGGAAAAGATGTTTTAGATGTTCCAGGTGCAGGAGCGGCTGGAGGATTAGGAGCAGGACTTATTGCATTTTTAAATGCTTCTTTGAAAAAAGGTATAGATATGGTTATTGAATATACGAAGCTCGAGGAAAAAGTAAAATGTTCAGATATGGTTTGGACTGGTGAAGGAAGTATAGATTTTCAAACTCAATATGGTAAAACCCCTTTGGGAGTAGCAAGAGTTGCAAAACAATATAATAAACCGGTAATAGCATTTGCTGGAAGGGTCGGAGAAAATATAGAAGTGTTATATGAAAAGGGTATTGATTCTATATTTAGTATTGTTAAAGAGGTAACTACATTGGATGAAGCGTTAATAAATGGAAAAGAAAATTTAGAAAAAACTGCTGAAAATGTAATGAGATTAATAAACTTATTATAATTATATTTTGGGTCATTTAACTCCCAACTAAAAAAATTAGACTGTAATACCAAATTTACCAAATTTATTTTGTTTACGATTTGTTTACAATATGGTATAGTTTAACGATATGTAAAAATATATGATGCGGAGGTAGATGACATGCCGAAATTTGAATCAAAGATTTGCTCCTTTATAACAGCTATAGCTGTGTTGTTTTTTGTATTACCAACTTCTATAGCAAATGCACAAACAAACACACTTTCAGATGCAATTTTGAAAACCAATAGGGCAACTTCAATGCAGAGCAATGGAAAATTAAATCTGACACTTAAAGCTGAGGGACTTTCAGAGCAAGATCAGCAAGATTTTGGTTGGGTAAGTGAAATACTAAACAACTTACAAGTAGCTTACAATACTAAAGTTTCTGGTAATAGTAATGGAACAATATCAAGGCATTATGCTAAAATTTCAGCAAATGTAGGTGGAAGTCCTTACAGTGGAGAGTTATGGAGTGATATAAATCTTACAGGTAAAACCCCAATAGTTAAAGGAATTGTAAAATCTCCACAGCTATTTGAAATGATGTTAGGGTCTGAATATATGAATAAATATATGCTGCTAGATTTTGAACAGATAAAGAAAACACCAGAAATTCAAACTGAATTAGGAAAAATGGATTTTGGAAAAATGATAAGTGAAAACAAAGAACTACAAAATACAATTTTAACTATTTTTGAAAAATATTCATCACAATTAGACTTGAATTATAGCTTGATATCTAATAAAGAAAATGAATATAAAATTAAAATTGATGACTCAGAGTTTAAAGACATTATAAAAAAAGCAGTTAATTTAACTGCAAAAAATAAAGAAATACAAAATCTTATAAGTAATTTAATAATTACAGAAATGAAAAATAGTGGAGCAAATGCTCAAGAAATTAGTGCCACAAAAGTTGATATGAATCAGATGTTTACTACACTTGAATCAAAAGAGTTTTTAAATGAGTTCAACAAAATGATGGACAAGCTTAAAGATGTAAATATACTAGGAAATAAAGGAATTGATATTACTTATAAAATAGATAAAAATGGTTATATAACAAGTACAAAAGGTGTTATAGAAATTGTTGCTAACATGAATAAATTAGGCAAAATTTTTGGCGAAAGTGTCACTGAAGGTATCCCAACAGGCATTTATACAGCAGGCATAAATTTTGAAGTGAATAATAGCAATATAAATGGAAAAGTGAATATTGTTATGCCAAAGCTTACTTCATCGAATTCATTCAATATTGCAAATTTATTAAACGGTACAAATCCACAACCAATAAAGGTAATTACTTCAGCAATAAAGAATGGTAGTGTTCTTAAAACAAGTGAAAAAGTGGTGAAACCGGTTGTTGTTAAACATACTCTTAGAGGTGGTCAACTTCCAAAGACATCCTCTAATTTGTATGATTTACTCCTTATAGGTGTTGTATTAACGCTTATTGGAGCTTTAGGCTTAAAAAACAGAAAAAAATATGAATAGATTAAAACTATTGTGGGGTAAAAAATCATTAGTTACTGTTTTTTCTGTGGCATTTATGGTATTTGGGTTAGGATGTATTTCTTGGGCAATATTTAATATATGGTCACAGTCTAATTATGTTGTGGAGGTACCACCTAGCCATGTTTTAAAACATGTAAGTGTCCCCAATAAAGTACTTTATCCTGTATATCCTGTGGATGGTGACAATATTGGAAGTCTGAGTATTCCAGTATTAAAGCAGAAACTACCTATTGTTCAGGGAACAGGTATGAATGAGTTAAAGAAAGGCATAGGGCACTTTTCGCAAAGTGTACTTCCAGGAGAAAAGGATAATTGTGTTCTTTCTGCACATCGAGATACTGTCTTTAGTAAAATAGGAAATTTAAAGATCGGGGATCATCTAATTGTTCAAACATCGGCTGGAATATTTACTTATGAGGTAAATGGTACGCGAATTGTTCATGAAGATGACAAAACAGTTATTGTACCTACTGCTAATGCAGTCCTGACACTGACCACCTGCTATCCGTTTAAATTTATAGGTGATGCTCCGGATCGCTATATTGTTTCAGCGGCACTAATTGAAAGTAAGTAACACTTTAAAGTAATAAAAAAAGAAGTAAAATAAATTAGTTTATTTATAAAACCAGTATGATTTTTATTGTACTGGTTTTTTGAGATATATTATCAATTCAAATGGATATATTAGGAACATATTTTAAAATTATGATATACTTGCTATAACTTCATTTTGCAGGTGTAGAAGAAGTTAAATATATTATTTATAATTTTATGGAGGTTATTATGATGAAAAGAATTTCACCGTTTTCACGGAAAATGTGGACAATAGATGGATTAATTATAACAGGAATATTTTTAATAATTGCAGTGGTTTTGAATATATTTTTAGAGCTTAATTCATTATGGAAATGTATATTAATTGGAAGTATATATGGGCTAACATTATTAATATTAATTAATTCATTGTTAATACCCAAATATAAATATGAAAATTTTAGATATGATATGGATGAGGATAAGATTGTATTAAAATATGGAGTATTTACCAAAATAAATGTAATTATTCCTATGAGTCGAGTTCAGTACGTAGATACAGAACAAGGAATAATATTAAAAAAGTATAAGCTTATAAATTTAACGGTGCATACTGCTGGAGGGTCTTATCCAATTCCTTTTTTAGAAAGCAAAGTAGGAACTAATCTTCAATTAAGTATTGCAAAAATAGTTCAGGAGAGAAGCATATGAGAGAACTAAAACATCCACATAAGTTTATAATATTTTCTGGCATTTTTCAATTTTTAAAAAGCAGCTTAGTCCCATTTATTTTATTATTAATATCAATAGGTTCTAAAATTCCTGAAAAGTATGGTGGAAATTACACAGAAATTTTTATAGTAATTATTTTTTTAGTTATAATTGTTTTTTTATCTATAATTAGATGGAAGAGAAATGTATATTTCGTAGAACCAGGGGGTATGTACATAAAATATGGAGTTTTTAAAATACATGAGAGAACGGTTCCTTTCTCACAGGTGCATAGTGCAGATATATCGTCATCTATAGTTCAACGATTATTTAATGTGTACAAACTTGAAATTGATACTCCTGGGGGAGACAAAAACTCTGAAATATCTATTTTTTTATCTAAGGAAGAGGCACTAAGAGTGAAACAAATCATATTTAAAGTAAATAAAAGCGAAGATGAAGTTGAAATTATGGAAGAAAAAAATATAAGAAAGTTCTCTTCTTCTTTAACAGATTTGTTTGTGATGGCAACAATGTCTACACGCATTTTAGCAGGATTTTTTATAATTACTGCTTTTTATTCTAAAATAGATGATATAGTACCTAAGGAATTCAAGCGAAGAGCTCAATTATTCACTGACAATATGATGAAAGGGGTTAAAGGGTCAAGTTTAATAAAATATGTAGTAACGTTAATTCTTATTGTGCTAATTACATCTTGGATTATATCTGTTATTTTAACTATAATAAAATACTACAAATTTACAGTTATAAGAGAAGAGGATAATATTAAGTTATCATATGGGTTATTTGATAAAAAAGAAGTAACTATACCGGTAAAGCGAATTCAAAGTTTAATAATAGTGGAGGGAGTTATTAAAAAGTCATTAGGATATTTTTCATTAAATGTTGAAACTATAGGTTATGGAAAGGACAAGGGTGAAAGTACTATGATTTGTCCTATTGCTAAAAGAAGGGTGATTGATAAGTTTTTTGAAGATATCTTACCAGAAATGAATATAACTTATAAATTGATGAAGTCACCTAGAAAAGCTTTAAAGGGATTTCTTTTATTTAGATTATTAGATGATTTTATAGCTATATTTTTAATAGCTTTCTTTGCTCCTTATGGATATTATATATTTTTATTAGTACCTATTTTAGTGATTTGGCACTATATGAGGTTTATTGATAATGGTCTGTATTACGACGATGACTTTGTTGTCATGAGATATAGAAAACTTGCAAGGGAAACCGTTATAATACACAAGAATTGTATACAGTCAATGGAAAAAATACAAAATATCTTTCAAAAAAGAAATGGCATTGCTAAATATAAAGTAACTATAGCTGGAGATAGTTTGGGCACTTCATATAAGGTTGGATATATGAATGAAAATTATGTTAATGATATTGTGTAATTAATAAAAGCAAAACAACAAGACACTTCCTAGAATATTAAATCTATTCAAAAGAAAGTGTTTTGTTATTTTATAGATGTAATGAATTTATTTTCTATAAAAACTTTTTCATCTCTTCAACATTTTGCTGCTCGAATTTTAACAATCTGTCTGCTAAGTCTTTTATATTTTTATTTGCATCTTTATATTCCTTAAGATGTTTTGTTACATCGATAATTCCCATTGTACTTCCTTGAATTAGCATTTGAGAAATATGAGAGGGTGTTTTGTTTGTTAATGTTTTAATGTTAATAATTATGTAAGAAGTTAATTTAGTTACAGCACCTATACCTTTAGATGTTTCTTTTGATTGTTTAATTAAATCACTTGATGCGCTAAATATTTCAGTGTATTCTTTTAGTTGTGATTCTAAATTTTTTTTAAAAGGTTCATCTTTAACAATATTCATTAATTCACTAATTGTACTTTTACCCATTTCAGAATTTTGATAGATATAGTTTAAAAACTCAATGTTACTATTCATTAATATCACCTCATAGTTATTATCTGTATAAAAAGATTATTTATACATAAATAATTACTCATTTTTTTTTGATTATTTATAAATTAAACGTTTCCTTTCTTTTTATAATTTGTAATCTATGAGATAATATATCTAAAGAAAAAATTATTACTAGAAATACTAGGTGTTGTTATTGATTATGCAGAGGAAGCAAAAGACTTTTTATGGCGATTTTATATAAAAAACAATACTTTGGTTTCTGTTAAATAAAGAATTTAGCAGTATAATAAGGAGGAAGGGAAGTAATAGGTATGAGCTTTTTATTCAATGACAAAGAGAACAAAGAAGATGTAGAAAAAGTTGAATTTGGGAAAAAACTAAACAAAGATAGATTAATCAAAAGAGAAGCAACTTTTAGAGTATTAAATACAGCACTCGTATATAATAATGAAGAAGATTACTATGATACTTTGGCTACATGTGTTAATGAGAATAATGTAGTAGAGACAATTAGTATAGAAGGATTCGAAATACATGAAAATGTTATAGAACTTAAAGGTGCCTATATTGATTATGAAGAAGACATAGAAGGAAGCTCCTCTGGAACAATATATTATTTATAATTATATATGATAATTATAAATAATATATTGTTAGTCCTTTCAAAAGAGTAGTTTGCAAAGTTAAGTTTAATAAAAAAACTTATTTTTAAAAATATGAATTAAGGGAAGCTATTAATTATGGCTTCCCTTATGAGCCCTAATATTATAAACACTTAGCAGGCGATTATTATAACTAAAACGAGTACAATAGATATTACAATAGAATAGAGAAAAAATTAAAATGTATGAGCAAATAATTCTAGTATAAATGGAACGATTTGGATGAAAAAAATATGCGGAATAATATTGGGAAATATTATCTTAAAATGAAGGAGATGGTTATATAATGAAAGAGGGAACTTATGCAGTTTATAATGGAAAAGTTTATGAGGCTGAACTATGGTCAGAATTAAATAAAAAGGGTATAATAATGCTTATATCAAATGATGATACAGATTTAAATAAAGGATTTGTACAATATAAGACATATGGAATTATTAAAAAAGTTAGGAAAGATGAATTAACAAATGCTTACTATATTCAAAATTTTGCAAAGGTTCAAGGAATTAAGGTTAAAGTAATTGGTGTTGAAGGGGATGATATATCTATCACTTCAAATGATTATAATATTTTTAGAAAGCTTAATATGAAACAGTTCGAACCTTATGTATATATTAAGTTGGTAAAAAAGAAGGATATAGAGGAGGAGTTTGAAGAGAAAAAAGCAATATGGGGTTTTAGTGGGTAAGTAAACAATTTAGAAAGATATTACCGTTAATGTATGTTTTTTTACTGTTCATGTCTTAATTATATAAATACAAGAGGTAAAGAATTATACTATATAACATATTATAATTCTTTGGTGCAATTTTATTTTGTATTGATATGGATATGATAAACATATAATGATAAATTTATATCAAAAGAGGTGTCTCATGGAAATACAAACAATAATACACAAAAAACCTGTGAAAGTTAGTATAATTATATTTTCAATTTTTCTTGTTCTATATTTGGGTATATCAATATTTTTTAGCAATCATTTTTATTTTGGTTCTGTAATTAATGGCATTAATGCTTCAGGTAAAACTGTAGATCAAGTAGACAAACAAATATCAATGAAATCAAAAACATATACAATAGAATTTAAAGAACGAAACGGAGTGAAAGAAAAAATTAAGGGTACTGACATTGCTTTAAAATATAATGCAAAGGATAAAATTCAAGTTTTAAAAGACAATCAGAATTCTTTTGCGTGGATTTTTGCTATTTTTAATACAAAAGCTTCTCAGATGGATGGAATAGTGACTTATGATGATAAACTTTTAAAAGAACATTTTGATAAGCTTTCTTGTATTGATAGTAAGAAAATAATTGAACCTCAAAATGCTAGTTTTAAATATTCAGATAAGGGTTATGCTATTGTAAAAGAAGTTATGGGGAATAAAGTGAATGAAAAGTCTTTGTATGCAGGTGTTGTAAATGCAATTAATAAGGGTGATGCAACATTGAATTTGGATACAAAAAATTATTACATAAATCCTAAATATACTTCAACTTCACAAAAGGTTAAAAATACTAAAATCTTGCTTAATAAGTATACATCCTCAAAGGTTACTTATACATTTGCTGGAGGTAAACAAGTTATAGATGGGTCTATAGTAAATAATTGGCTTGGAGTTAACAAAAATCTTGAAATTATATTTGATAAAGACAAAATTCAAAGTTATGTAAGAAAATTGGATGACCATTATAATACATATGGTAAGGTAAGAAATTTTGCTACATCACTCGGAACAACGGTAAAGGTTAGTGGTGGTGATTATGGATGGTTGGTTGATCGTAGTGGAGAAACAAAAGATTTGATTGCGGCTATAAAAGGTGGACAAACTATAACAAAGCAACCTAATTATACACAAACTGCGGCATCTCATGATGTTAATGATATCGGAAATACCTATGTGGAAATTAATATGACAAAACAGCATTTATGGTTTTATAAGAATGGTTCTCTTGTTGTACAAGGAGATGTTGTTACTGGGAATGTTAGTATAAATGATGCAACACCAAAAGGTGTTTACAGATTAAAATATAAAGAAAAAGATGCTACGTTAAAGGGAGAGGGGTACAGTGTTCCTGTAGCTGAATTTATGCCATTTAATGGGGGTATTGGTATACATCCAGCAACTTGGAGAAATAAGTTTGGTGGAAGTATATATTTGAAAAATGGTTCTCATGGTTGTATAAATTCGCCAGCTAGTTTAGCAAAGACAATCTATGATAATATTGATGCGAATACTGCAATTATTTGTTATTAGCAGTAATTTAACAAAATATTAATGTAGTGTAATATGAATATCGAATAAATAGTTTAGAATAACTGTTTATTCGATATTTTTTTATTTTATATATAAATATCAACATGTAATTTATATGGTGAAAAAATTTGTCTAAGCTTTTCTATATTTCTTAAGAGCTAGGGTGTTTAATACAAGAAATAGAATTGCATAGCCTACAAGCATTAACAAATCAAATTTTACATCTATTAGACTCTTTCCTCGAAGCATTACATCTCGGAGCGCTTCTGCTCCATATGTCATAGGAAATATTTTTGATAAAACCCTCGCCCAAACAGGGGAATTTCTCAAATCAAAAATACCACTAAACATAATTTGGGGAACGATTACTATAGGTATAAATTGAAATAGCTGAAATTCATTACGAGCAAAAGCAGATAAGAGAGTTCCAAGGGCTAAAGATCCAGAAGCAAGAACTAAATTTATTATAAGTACTGTCCAAAAGCTTCCAACCAGTGGAACATTAAGTCCATACACACTAAATAGTTGAAGTATTATGGTCTGAATAGCTACAAATGAGCCAAAACCTAGAAAATATCCTAAAACTATTTCCCATCTTTTTAAAGGTGAGGCAAGTATTCTTTCTAGTGTTCCGCTTATTCTTTCACGGAGAAATGCAACTCCAGCAATTAAAAACACGAAAAAGAATATAAAGAAACCCATAAGAATTGGAGCCATAGAATCAAATGTTCCCATATCTTTAGAACCATGTAGAAAAGTAATTTCGCTTTTCTTAGAAGTACTATTATTTGATAGCTTATTCAGAGTATTCATAACTAAGCTAGTAATAGCTGGGTCAGCTCCTTCTATTGTAATTTTAGGGCTATTTTCCTTAAAAATAATATAAGCATCTATACTTTTATCTTTCAGATTATTCAAAGCAATTTCTTCACTTTCAACTTTTTTTACATTTGCAAGATTTTGTAGTTTGGTTACATAGGTATTTGGTACGGAAGAAATAACATCGATATTAGGAGTTGTTGTTGCTGAGCATAAAATAGCGCTTAAAAGATACATTACAAAAACAGGGGCAACAAACATTAGGGCAATAGATCGCTTATCTCCTCTAAGCTGTTTAATTAATCTTTTAGCGATTGACAATACTCTCATATGTTTTTCACCTCTCCTTCCTTTCCATAATAGAGAAATGCTCCCTCAACAGTATTTTCACCAGAGTTTTTCTTTAACTGATCAGGAGTGCCTATAGCAATTATTCCACCATTTCTAATTAATGCAAGTCTATCACAATGTTCAGCTTCATCCATAACATGGGTAGTTATTATTATTGTAACTCCTTCTTTTCTTAATCGTTCAAATTCTTCCCAAAACTGAATTCTTAGAACTGGGTCAATTCCTACGGTAGGCTCATCAAGAATTAGTATTTCTGGTTTGTGAACTAATGCTATAGCAAGTGATAATCTTCTTTTCATGCCACCTGAATAATTTTTAATGAGCTTCTTGCTTTCATCGCGAAGAAGAACTAATTCTAAAACCTCATCAGCTCTTTTTTTAGCGATTTTTCCATTCATACCATATAAGGATGCAAAAAACAATATATTATCAATGGCAGTTAAGTCTTCATATAGGGCATCACTTTGAGCCATATATCCAATTTTTGAAACTACGCAAAGCGATGGCATTTTAGTTTGAAGTACTTTTACTGAACCTTGTGTAGGTTCATTCATTCCAACAATAGCTTTTATTAAAGTAGTTTTACCTGAACCAGATGGTCCAAGAAGCCCAAGAATTTCTCCTTTTTTCACCGAAAGGTTAATATTCTCAAGAACTACATTTCTTCCAAACTGTTGTTTAAAATTTTCTATCTCAATAACGGTCTCACTACTCATTTATAAATCGCTCCTTTTTACCTATTCCATTACCTCTTTGATATTTTTCCTTTTGACAGACTTTCATCGAACAAGTAACTATATAATTCTTTTTTATAGTTCACTATATCAACTTCTATATATTATTACTAAGATAAAATGAGTGACTACTCACTTTTATTGTAGCGATAAAGAATATTCTGTCAATGAAAATATAAAGTTATGTTAAGTAAATAATTTCGTTTTTTATGGCTCAATCAGAAATCATAAATTATATGAATATCAGTTCAATGAATTTTTCAAAATGGAATTTAGGAGTATTGGTAGATACTAGTGTGTTTTGTTAATTCGATAAGGCATATTTATACTATAATTTCAACAGAGTGTTAGACGAGAAAATTAGGCTATTTATTATGCTTTTTAATTAAGTTGCATTCATATAACTTAGAAAAAATTGTTTTAATAATTGCGTAAATAGGTACAACAGCAAAGGCGGCTAAAGGTCCACCCAATGCAACTGCACTTATTACCAAGAAGATATCAGTTAAAGGGTGAATATCCATTGCTCGAGACATAATTGCAGGAACAACAACTCGACCTTTTAATGTCTGTACAATTATAAATACAATTACAAGTTTTCCAGTCATGACAAACCCCATACTTAAGGCTATAATAGAAGGAATAATCATAGAAATAAAAAAACCTATAAAAGGAATAAAAGCCAAAATAAAGGTTAGAGAAGAAAAAAGAAGAGCATTTGGAATACCTATAATTTTGTAGGCAATATATATCATAATAGACAAAGAAAGAGCTACTTTGGCTTGACCTGTAACATAAGCTTCCAATATTTTATTACTTTCGATAAGAGTTTTTAGTACAAATTCTTTATATTTTTTTGGCACTATAGATGTAATTTTGGTTTTTATATTAGCACCATCCTTAAGTAAATAAAATAATATTATCAAAACAAGGAATAGAGTGGAGAAAGTATGTATTGTGTAATTTACTGTAAACATTAGGTTGTGGACAAAATCTTGCATATAATTATTAGCTATTTTGGCAAAAGTTTTATAAATATCTTGAGAAGGTAAAAATTTATTAATTTTATTCATTATGTTATTAATAGAGTCTTGGTTTTTTGTTATATTTGTTAATTCTTTTATTATTCCATTAAATTCAGTTGCAATATAATTACTAAAGAAAGTTATAGCACCTATGGTAATAAATACTCCTAGTGTTAATGTTAATAGGGCGGAGGAACCTGGTTTTAAGCCGTTTTTCATAAAAATAATATTTAATGGCTTTATAATG
Organism: Clostridium psychrophilum; assembly: GCF_018861705.1. Taxonomy (GTDB): domain Bacteria; phylum Bacillota; class Clostridia; order Clostridiales; family Clostridiaceae; genus Clostridium_AD; species Clostridium_AD psychrophilum. Next base: position 28,002 of record NZ_JAHLEC010000031.1, read on the forward strand.
TAAAATAAAAACACAGAAAATATAAAGGGAATTAAAAATGACTTGGAAAGTATATTTATAAGTTTATGAATAAAAAACATCTTACCAAAAAAAAGAATGCCTAAAAAAACTAAATTAATAATCAATAAGTCTTTTAGTATATTATGTTCTAAACATAGTAATTCACATCCTTCTCATTAATCTATACAATGTAGTTTGAGCATATAGTTGTGCACTTATTCATTAACTTATCATTTAGATGTATTAAAATAGAAGTTGATAAATCATATTAATTTCGTAAAACAATAGAAATATAAAGGGGGCAAAACAATGTCATTTATTAACTCATTTGATTTATCAATGATGCAATGGATATGGCTAATAATAGCTGCTTTTTTGGTGGGATTTTCAAAAACAGGTATCAGTTCATTTATGATGCCTGTTATACCAATTCTTGCAAGTCTATTTGGAGGAAAGGGGTCCACAGGTGTTATCCTTCCACTATTAATACTTGGAGATATTTTTGCATTATATTATTATAATAGGCATGCGAATTGGGAAAATATAAAAAAACTTTTGCCTTGGTCTTTTATAGGATTAATATCAGGAGTTATAGTTGGAAACTATATTAATGATAAACAATTTAAGGCGGTTATATCTATATCACTATTACTTTGTTTAGTTGTTTTAATATACACGCAGAAGAAAGGTGATAATATAGAAGTTCCAACAAATAAATGGTTTTATGTAATGGCTGGTATTGCTACGGGGTTTACGTCTATGATTGGCAATGCAGCAGGACCTATATTCAGTGTGTATTTATTAACCATGAATTTCAAAAAAAACAATTTCATGGGCACAACGGCTTGGTTTTTCTTTTTAATTAATATATCTAAAGTGCCATTACAAATTTTGTTTTGGCATAACATATCATTTAAGACAATTATACTTACTTTTGGAATGGTACCTGCGATTGCACTTGGCGCATTACTCGGAATGCTAATGATTAAAAAAATCAATGAAAAATACTTCAGATACATTATTATTGTTGTGACAGCATTAGCTGCAGTAAAATTATTAATATAGTTTTATATGTAGCATAAAACATTAATTAATATAAAGTGAAAATACAATTTGAAATTACGACTTTTTTGGCATTTACTACATACAGTATAGGGAGAAACTTTTTTTGTTTAAATGATTTTTAAAATATTTTAAAATCATGATATACAAAAGAATAACTACTTTAATAAGTTGAAAAAAGTTACTAAAAATGGTAAAATAAAGATGCGTACTACTAACTTTTTTTGAACTATAAAAGTCTATTAATTTAATTTATTTAATGTGGGACTTGGGTACCACTTAATTTATAATTTTAGAGGGGGTATTGTTTATGAATGCTAACATAACTAAAAAAATTGTAAAGGTTTCAATTCTAAGTAGTGTAATTTTAACTTTTTTATCTCCAGTCATGGCATATGCAGATGAGTCGAATTTAAAGATTCCTGAGCTGTCATCCTCGCAAAATGGCACACTTATGATGGGACTGGTGATTTGCTTATTAGGCATGGTTTTTGGTTTTTACCAATTCTTGAGGGTAAAGAAAATTAAAGCACATAAATCTATGCTTGATGTTTCAGCAATTATCTTTGAAACTTGTAAAACTTACTTAATCCAGCAGGGTAAATTTATAGCAATTTTATTCCTCATTATAGGTAGTATTATTGCATTTTATTTTGGATATTTGCAAGGAACTAGTTTTAGTGGCGTATTATTAGTACTTGCATGGACAATAGTAGGAATACTTGGTTCCTATGGTGTTGCTTGGTATGGTATTCGAATGAATACTTTGGCAAACAGCAGAATGGCATTTGCGTCTCTGCGGGGTAACCCTTTAAATCTTATTAATATTCCTCTTGATGCAGGTATGAGTATTGGAGTACTTTTAATTTGCGTTGAGCTTTTCATGATGTTAATAATATTAATTTTTGTTCCACGCAGCCTTGCAGGTGCAAGCTTTATAGGATTTGCAATTGGTGAATCTTTAGGAGCAAGTGCATTACGTATTGCCGGTGGTATTTTTACAAAAATTGCCGACATTGGATCGGATCTTATGAAAATTGTTTTCAAAATTAAAGAAGATGACCCTAGAAATCCAGGAGTTATTGCAGATTGTACTGGAGATAACGCAGGGGATAGTGTTGGGCCTACTGCTGATGGGTTCGAAACTTATGGTGTAACAGGAGTTGCTTTAATCTCATTTATTGTTCTTGGGGTTGGTATGGCATTTCCAGAATCACAGAGATTAATTATTCAGAGTACTTTACTTACATGGATTTTTACAATGCGTATATTGATGGTTATTACGTCGGTTGTTGCATTTTATATAAATAGAGCTTACAACGGAATGAAATATGGCAATAAGGATGACCTTGATTTTGAACAACCTTTAACAAATCTTGTTTGGATTTCATCAATATTATCAATAATTGTTACTTTCGCAGTTAGTTATTTTGTTCTTGGACCTGGTACTGATGTTGCATTAACTGCACATTCAAGTAGTCTTTGGTATATATTAGCTATTATTATTAGTTGCGGTACTTTGGGTGGTGCACTTATTCCTGAGGTTACTAAAATATTTACTAGTGGTAAATCAAAGCATGTACAAGAGGTTGTCACAGCTTCAAGAGAGGGTGGAGCTTCATTAAACATTCTTTCAGGACTTGTTTCTGGTGACTTTAGTGCATTTTGGCAAGGAATGGTATTTGTTGGTTTAATGTTTGTAGCATATTTTACAAGCACATTTGGATTAAGTGATATTATGATGTATCCTTCAGTGTTTGCCTTTGGTTTGGTTGCTTTCGGATTACTTAGTATGGGTCCAGTAACTATCGCAGTGGATAGTTATGGCCCTGTAACAGACAATGCACAATCAATTTATGAATTATCACTTATTGAAACTATTCCTAATATTGATAAAGAAATAGAAAAAGATTTTGGATTTAAACCAAATTTTGATAAAGCTAAATATTATCTTGAAGCTAACGATGGAGCAGGAAATACATTTAAAGCAACTGCGAAACCAGTACTTATTGGTACAGCAGTTGTTGGAGCAACAACAATGATTTTCTCACTTATTCTAGTTATTCAAGACGTATTAAAAGTTAAACCTGAAACTATTCTTAATTTGCTTAATCCGTACACTATTTTTGGATTCATGTGTGGTGGTGCGATAATTTATTGGTTTACAGGTGCATCTACTCAGGCAGTTTCTACGGGTGCTTATAGGGCAGTAGAGTATATTAAGAAAAATATACAACTAGATGATGATGCAGATAAAAGGGCTTCTACAGAAAAATCTAAGGAAGTAGTTAAGATTTGTACTAAATATGCACAAAAGGGTATGTTTAATATATTCGTTGCAATATTCTCTTTTGCACTAGCATTTGCATTTTTCTCAGCTCCTAGAGGAAATAACACTGAACCGGTTGCGTTCTTTGTATCTTATCTTATATCTATAGCAGTTTTTGGACTTTTTCAAGCTATATTTATGGCAAATGCTGGTGGGTGTTGGGATAATGCTAAAAAGGTTGTTGAGGTTGACTTAAATGAAAAAGGAACTCCACTTCATGATGCATGTGTTATTGGCGATACAGTTGGTGATCCTTTCAAAGATACATCATCTGTAGCACTAAATCCAATAATTAAATTTACAACTTTATTTGGTATGCTAGCAATGGAGATTGCTATATCAGAAAAATTCAGGGCAGTTGCTCCATATATTGGTGCAGTATTCTTTATAATTGCTATTGTTTTTGTATGGCGCTCATTCTACAGAATGAGAATTAAAAATTAAGAAAAATTTTAAAATATAGGGACCAGATTTTAATATAAAATCTGGTCCCTATATTTTATACAGGGTTATAATTTTCTTAGAAAGAGAATTATAGAATTTATTATTAAAGTCTGGACAACTTATGTAATAAATTTTATATGCAAATAAAGGGGGTACAATACATATTATTTACAAACAAATTGAAAATTGTGTAATTTTTGCGTATAATAAATATTAATAACAAGATATTATAAATGATTCTGAATATTATTTATTACATATAAGAAGGAGCGGGTTTAAATGAAAATTTTATTAATAGATGACGAAGAAAGTATTCTGAATCTAGTCCGTATGAACCTAGAATTGGAAGGCTTTGAGGTAATAACTAGTGCTAATGGAAATATCGGTATCAAGGCATTTCAAAACCAAAAACCAGACCTAGTGTTACTCGACTTAATGCTTCCTGATTTAGATGGTTATGAAGTAATGAAGAGAATGCAACAAATTAATAGAAAAATTCCTATAATCATTCTAACTGCAAAGGGTCAACTCAATGATAAACTCCTAGGGTTACAGTTAGGTGCAGATGATTATATTACAAAACCATTTGATAGTCGGGAAATTATACTTCGAATTCGGGCAATTTCAAGACGAATAAATCAATCAAAACTTATTAATGAAAATTGTGGTAATAAAATAGAAAAAGGATTCATCAAGCTACTAAAAGCTGAAAGAAAGATTTTTATAGATTCAATAGAAGTGCAATTTACTTTTCGTGAATTTGAAACCTTAAATCTTTTAATACAAAATATAGATAAAGTTTTTACAAGAGCAGAGTTATTAGAAAAACTTTGGGGATCGATTATGAGGGTAACACAAGGGCTGTTGATATTTATATAGAACGAATTCGTAAAAAACTTAAAATCCATGGTAATGCCATTCAAACTATTTATGGTGCTGGATATAGATTAGAGGTATGATATGAAAATTGGTATAAAAAATAAAATTGTGATTATGAATGTAGCCGTTTTGCTTCCGGTTTTGCTTATTGTATGCTTTATTACCATTGGTAATCTTTATAAAAATATATTGAATAATTCAATTACCATGCTAAAACAAGAAAGTTACAACAGTCAATTAAATATAATCACTTATTTAGACAACGAAAAAAACACAGGCTTGCCAGTGCTTCTTAAAAACATGACCCCTTTTATTGCTAAAAACTTTTCAGATCATTACAAATTCAGAATTCAACTATACAACAAGGATGGATTAATAGGGGATTCCGATAAGTACCCTACAATTTTGGAGAATAAAGATGTGGTTCATGCACTTTCAGGTACCAAGTCCTATATTATAAAAAAAATTGAGGATAAGCAATATATTTTATTTTCCAGTCCACTTTATTTTGAAGAAGAAACTATTGGTTGTTTTCGATATATTTATCCTCTAGATAAAGAAATAGGTTTAGTTAAAAATACCAGTATAACCATGATGCTGTTAGGAATACTTGCACTGTTTCTTTCTATTCTTTTAAGCAATGCATTTTCTAGAAAAATTGTAAGTCCTATTTTATCTTTAAAGGAAGCCTCACAGAAGGTTGCAGATGGTGATTTTACAAATAATATAGAAATTGATACTACGGATGAAATTACAGATTTAGCGGATTCATTTAATCTTATGTCTACTAATATTAATAACTATATTTTAAAATTAAAAGATGAAAAAGCAAATCAAAAAAGATTTTTAGATAACGTTACCCATGAATTAAAAACCCCTATAACTTCAATTATCGGATATGCAGATCTACTTCCTAGGGTAAAGACTGAGGAAGACAAAATCCAATGTTGCGATTATATCCAAAAGGGTGGACAACGATTGCTTTGCCTTGTGGAAGAATTGTTAAACCTCTCTAAATTAAATAAGGAAAATTTTCAAATGGATTTGGAGCAAACAAACCTTAAAGTTGTAATAGAGGAAAGTTTGTTAATATTAAAACCTAGATTAGAAAAATACAATATATCTATAAAAACATTGTTATTTGAACATTTTATTTGTATAGATAAACAGAGAACAGAACAAGTATTTCTAAACATACTTGATAATTCAATAAAATATAGTGATTGTACTTCTATAGTTATAGAAATGTTTTTAATGGCAGAATCTTTAATTGTTTCTATAACAGACAATGGTGTAGGCATACCAAAGGAACACTTGAAAAAGGTATTCGAGCCTTTTTATACTGCAAATAAAACGCTGCAAAATCAGCATGGTGGTATGGGTCTTGGACTTGCCATTTGTAAGGAAATCATGAAAAAGCAACAGGGAGATATTTCTATAAGTAGTTACAATGGAACAAAGGTAGAATTATACTTTAAACTGTTACAAAATTGATGCAATTTTGATGTAATTTTGAAAACGTTTTTTGATACCATAAGGAGGAAGAGAGTAATAAATATTTTAAAGAAATATAAAAAGTTGGTTATTATTTATTTTGTTTTTATGCTATCACTAGGAATCATAACATTTTGGCAATATGAAAAAAATTATGACCATTTAGTACTTATTCAGGATAGAGAGCAAGTTTTAGAAGTTGTAAATACCTCCACACCTGTGAAATTAGAAGTTTATAGTAACCGTTGGGGAAAGACAATTATTTCTGAGAGCAGTGTTATTCGAGATGTATGGGATATTGCAGACGAAATGTCTAAGAGTAACCCCTTACAAAAAAGTCAGAATGCATATGATTCTGATAAAATTAGTGGCACTATTTATTATTTAAATAATAAAAAATCTGCTTTTAATTTAGGGAGTTACTTAAAAATTGGTGATATTATATATGGAAATCCTAAAGATAAGCCTTATGTAGATCAGCTTAAAAATTATATTAATGAAATTTTATGTTCTCCTGAAAATCTAAGCAATCTTATTAATGAGCGTAATAAAGTTACAGTAGTAGATAGCAATAACAATATACAAAAATGTGGTCGTGATGATAAAACCTCTATTTGTAATAAAATACTAAAATGTTCTAAGATTCACGGAAATGAAGCCCTAGAAAAAGCAATAAATACAAAGGGGAAAGTGATATACCACATAAAAACATATTTAGAGAAAGAAAGCAATTCCAGCCCAAACACAAAAGAAACTTCCTATGCAATTATAAATATTGATGTATATGAAAATGGATACATTGTTATTCAAGATTTTAGTAATGAGGTAGTAACTGCAATTTACATGAAAGGAGATTTAGTAGAGGTTTGTAAAAACATCAGTAAAACTGGTATTTAATTTCTATACTTGATGTATTTTGGAGGTGCCTTAATGAAAGCTTACAAATTTACTATATTTATTTTACTCTTCTTTTGTTTTACAATGCTCATTGCATGCAATAAAAACCAAAGCGCTTATCCTAATTTACAAGGTGAAAAACTTTTGGTTTATGTAGCCTTTCATGAAGATGAGGCTAAACCTTTATTAGAAGGATTTAAAGAAAAAACCGGTTGTGAGTATTCCCTTTTGAGATTTCCTACTGGGGAAGCTTTAGCCAGGGCAATGGATGAAAAAACAGCCCCTAGAGCAGATGTTTTTTTAGGAGGCACAGTAGATGCCCATGAGTACATGAAAAAGGAAGGTATAATTGAAAAATATATTTCGAAAAATGCCAGTTATATTTCTGAAAAATATAAAGATAAAGATGGGTATTGGACAGGACTTTATATAGAAGCATTATCTATTGGTATCAATAAAGAACGATGGGATGCGGAATTTAAATCAAAGGGAATAAAAAAACCGGAAAGTTTTGAAGATTTGTTAAACCCTGCTTTTAAAGGTGAAATTATAATACCTGACCCAAAAACATCAGGCACTGGCTACACATTTGTTTCTTACCTTGTGCAATCTATGGGAAAGGAAAAAGCCTTAGAATATTTAGGAAAACTCAATCATAATGTAGCACAAGTTACTGCAAATGGTATTACCCCAGCAGAAAAAGTAGGTATTGGTGAATATTTAATTGCTATTAATTTTATAAATCAACAGCTTATCGTTAAAAAGTCTGGATTTAATATACAATCTAAAATTCCTAAAGATGTGGGATGGACTCTTTGCGCAGTTTCTAAAATAAAAAATGGTCCAAACTCTAAGGCTGCAAATGCTTTTATAGATTATTGCTTAACGGCGCAAGCTGGAAATGATTTAAAAAATTTCTCAATGGCTATGTCTACAAGGAAAGATGTGTCTTTGCCAGAGGGAGGACAAAATTTAAATAATCTTCTAGATAGTGATAAATACGATTTTAAAAAAGCTGGTATTGATAAAGAAGAAATGTTAGATGCTCTTAAAAAAATCAAACCGTAAATTTGTATATTAATATATAGATTGATTATCCCACAAAAAGCTTGTAATTACTTCCAAACGTAGTAATTATGATATAATAATATCAAAATCAGTACGTAGAGGAGGATTACTATGTTTTGCAAAAATAACGTTC
>NZ_JAHLEC010000032.1 GCF_018861705.1 Clostridium psychrophilum
GTGTAAGTAAGACTCCTGGAAGACCACCAGGTTGATAGGTTAGAGGTGTAAGCATGGTAACATGTTCAGCTGACTAATACTAATAAGTCGAGGGCTTGACCAAGATAGATTTAAAGTAACAAAAAATATTAATATTGCGATATCCCTCTTTCGTAAGAAAGAGACAAAGCTTCGAGCGTAAGCGAGAAGAATTAACACTGTGCAATTTTCAGAGAATATTTATATTCTCAATCTGGTGATTATGGCCTGAAGGTAACACCCGTTCCCATACCGAACACGAAGGTTAAGCTTCAATGCGCCGATGGTACTGCAGGGGTAACTTTGTGGAAGAGTAGGTTGTTGCCAGGTAATAATAAAAACACTAAGTTTACTTAGTGTTTTTATTTTGTCCAAATTTAAATGAAACTTGATTTCCAGAGAATATTTATATTCTTATCTGGAGATTATGACCTGGAGGTAACCCCCGTTCCCATACCGAACAGGTCGGTTAAGCTTCAATGCAACCATGGTACTGCAGGGGTAACCTTGTGGAAGAGTAGGTTGTCGCCAGGTAATAAGAAAACACTAAGTTTAACTTAGTGTTTTTTACTTTTTTGTAAATAAAATAGCAGTAGTTTGTATTTGGTTAAATTTACTTGAAGCTAGATTTTCAGAAAACATTTATATTTTTATGTGGAGATTATGACCTGGAGGTAACACCCGTTCCCATACCGAACAGGTCGGTTAAGCTTCAATGCAACCATGGTACTGCAGGGGTAACTTTGTGGAAGAGTAGGTTGTCGCCAGGTAATAAAAAAACACTAAGTTTATCTTAGTGTTTTTTACTTTGTCCAAATTTACTTAAAGCTAGATTTTCAGAGAACAGTTATATTTTTATCTGGTGATTATGGCCTGAAGGTAACACCCGTTCCCATACCGAACAGGTCGGTTAAGCTTCAATGCAACCTTGGTACTGCAGGGGTAACCTTGTGGAAGAGTAGGTTGTCGCCAAGTAATAAAAACACTAAGTTTACTTAGTGCTTTTTACTTTTTTGTAAAGATTAAGAAATATGATTTTAAGTCATATTTCTTTGTTATAATTATAGCAGATCATATATAGGTGAGGTTAAATTTTTTTAATAAAACCTTGAATGTTATACCATAAAAGGAGAAGGATTAAAATGAAGACAATACACTGGGGAATTATTGGATGCGGCGATGTTACTGAAGTTAAAAGCGGTCCCGGATTTCAAAATGCGAAGAACTCACAATTAGTAGCTGTTATGCGCCGAAATGGTGAATTAGCAAAAGATTATGCGTTACGTCATAATGTGCCAAAGTGGTATGATGATGCACAAAAATTGATAGATGACCCTGATGTTGATGCAGTTTATATAGCGACTCCACCTGCATTCCATAAAGAGTATACATTGAAATGTGCACAAGCTGGAAAGCCAGTTTATGTTGAAAAACCAATGGCACGAAATTTTGAAGAATGTACAGCTATGATTAAAGCATGTGAAGATGCTGGAGTACCATTATTTGTAGCATATTATAGAAGGACTTTGGATGGTTTTAACAAGGTTAAGGAGCTTATTGATTCAGGCATAATTGGAGAGGTACGTTTGGTTACAGTTAATTTATACAGAAAACCAATTAAGTGTGATCCTAAATCTGGAGAATATCCATGGAGAGTAATACCAAAAATTTCAGGTGGAGGAGAATTTCTCGATCTTGCATCTCATACTCTTGATGTATTAGATTATATTTTAGGACCAATTAAAGAAGCAGTTGGATTTGCGGATAACCAAGCCAAATTGTATGAAGCAGAGGATATTGTTACAGCTTCTCTATCTTTTGAATCCGGAGTAAAAGGAACTGGGACCTGGTGTTTTTCAAGCTTTTCTGATTATGATATAAATGAGATTGTTGGAAACCTTGGTAAAATATCATTTTCAACTTATGGGTCAGAACCAATTTTACTTACAACACTCAAGGGTATTACTAAGACAAATATAATAAAACCAGTTCATATTCAGCAACAATTAATTCAAGTTGTCGTAAATGAACTTAATGGTATTGGAAAAAGCCCAAGCACTGGAGTTAGTGCAGCAAGAACAACTTGGGTGATGGATGAAATCTTAAAAAATTATAGAACTCGTAGAAAACAAATATAATTTATAAAACACCCCAATAATATATACTTTTAATTAGGTATATATTATTGGGGTGTTTTTAATAATGACATATAAGTTATATTATTTTAATGGTAGATCAAAAAAATTTAATTATTATCAAGATGTTAGAAATAAATTAAAATTTAATATCTTAATACTTACATATGCTTAATTTTATTGACAATATACTTATATATACTTATAATTAATTAAGAGGTGATTATATGTATCAAGAAGAGAGGCTTCTAAAAATATTAGAATATTTAAATTACTCAAGTAATCTATCTGTTCATGAAATCTGTAAGATGTTTACAGTATCACGAGATACAGCACGTCGAGATATTGTAAAACTTGTAGATAAAGGCGCTGTGATTCGTACTCATGGAGGGGTTACTCTTCCAGGATTAATAGATACAATCCGAAACTATAGGGAAAGACTTGGAGCACACTCAGAAGAAAAGAAAGAAATAGCTAAAAGAGCTTTAATGTATGTAAAAGATAATGAACATTATTTTTTAGATGTATCTACAACTGTAAGTTACTTAGCAAAGGGATTAAACAAAAGGGTTACAGTATATACTCATTCTCTTGATAACATAGAGATACTCTCAGAAAACAATGATGTATCTGTGCATTGTATTGGTGGGTGCCTTAATAAAACTAATCGCTTTTTTTATAATATAGACTGTAAGAATTCTTTATCTGGGATCAATTTTGATATTGCTTTTTTAGGTGCTGCAGCTATAACTGTGGATGGGATTTATTATGCTAACCATGAAGATGCGTTTATTAAAAAAACTTCTTCGCAACAATCTGATAAAGTAATTCTACTTGCAGGTTTTGAAAAGTATGGAAAAAGTGCTTATTATAAAGGATTAAATTGGAATCAAATTGACATTATTATTACGGATTGTATGCCGCCACCTTTATATGTAGACATTATTAAAAATAATAATATTGAATTAGATATAATAAAATAATGGGAGTGAGATGTAATTTATGAATAAAATCAAAATGATATGTTTAGATATTGATGGGACATTGTTAAACTCACAGCATAAAATTTCACAAAAAACAAACGACATAATTAGAATAGTTGCAAATGAAAAAAAAATACCAGTAATTTTGGTGTCTGCAAGAATGCCTAAGGGAATATTATTTTTGCAAGAAGAACTTAATATAAAGCAGCCAATTATTTGTTATAGTGGTGCATTGGTTATTGATGATAAAGCTAATATTTTATCAAGTAGTGGTATATCAATTTTAAATGTTATAAAAGCATATGGTTTTGCTAAAGAATTGAATGTGCATATGAGTTTATATAAAGATGATGAGTGGTATATTGAAAAGCTAGATGAGTGGGCAAAACAAGAGAGTGAAATAACTAATATCACTCCTATTATTATGAATTTTATTGATCTGTTCAATACATGGAAGCATAAAAATTTAGGACCAAATAAAATTTTGTGTATGGGAAAACCTAATGACATGATATTATTAAATAAAAAAATTAAAGGGTGTCCTCAAAGTGAATTAAATGTATATCCTTCAAAACCTACGTATCTAGAAATGATGCCAAGTAATGTTTCAAAAACATCAGCTATAGAGATTTTGATGCAAAAGTATAATATACAAAGATCAGAGATAATAGCTATGGGTGATAATTATAATGATATTGATATGATAAAATTTGCAGGAATTGGAGTTGCGATGGAGAATGCTCCCGACAAAGTGAAACAATATGCAGATTATGTAACTTTATCAAATGATAATGATGGTGTAGCTGAGGCTATAAAAAAATTTGTTATATCTTAAAGAAATTATTCTATATTTAAATTTTGTAAAGTACCTAATAATATTATATTAGGTACTTTTTGAGTTAGAAAGAAAATTATGAATTATCACTTATATATCGAGATTCCTATGACAATTGTAATAATTCAAGTGACAATTGTCATAGCTTAAGTGACAAAATATAGGTGAAGATAATATATAATTAGTTCATAATATATTTATAAGATAACTGAAAACGTTATCAGAATTAGTGCAATCACAGTTATGCGAGGAATTGTTTATACAATTGAGTTTTAAAATTAAATTGTGGGGGGATATAGAATGAATAAGAGAAAAACAATAAAATTAATAATTGTACTTATGATTATGACAACAGTAATTATTTCTTCAATAAGAGCGTTAGCAGAGGAAAAAACTTCTAGGTCAGATATTTCATACAAATCATTACTAAGTCAAAAACATAGTCCGAGTAGTAATAAGGGCGTTACAACGGATTATTTAGAAAATTATCGTGAACAGTATCACTATTCCCCCACTAAGGCATGGGCAAATGACCCGAATGGAATGGTTTATTTTAAAGGGGAATATCATTTGTTCTATCAATATAATCCAGATGATTCTGTATGGGGACCAATGCATTGGGGACATGCAGTTAGTAAAGATTTAATTCATTGGAAAGAACTACCAATTGCTTTGAATCCAGATAAAGGCGGAACAATTTATTCAGGATCAGCAGTTGTAGATAAAGATAATACTAGTGGTTTCTTTGATGGGATTAAAGGTGGCGGATTAGTTGCAATCTATACTCAAGATTATCTAAATGATAAGGGTACAGAAAAACAAAAGCAAAGTATCGCATATAGTAAAAATAATGGAAGAACGTGGACTAAATATGAAGGAAACCCTGTTATTTCAACAGAAAATGATCCATTAAATAATGGAGCATTTAGAGATCCTAAAGTATTCTATCATGAAGAATCTGGAAAGTGGATGATGGCAGTCGCAGGGGGACCACTGCGGTTCTTCTCATCAACTGATTTAAAGCATTGGAAACCCGAGGGAATGCAAACAGAAATTCAAACAGAATGTCCAGATTTCTTTAAATTAGAAGTAGGAGATAGCGGTAAAAATAAATGGGTATTAAGTGAAGGCGGAAGATATTATCGTGTTGGTGATTTTAAGTTGGTAGGTGGCGTTTGGAAATTTGTTCCTGATAATGATAAGCGTATTGTTATGAATTTTGCTAAAGATTCATATGCAGCTCAAACTTATTCTGGTACAGATGAAAATGGTACACCTGATGGAAGAAGAATTATGATTAACTGGATGAATAATTGGGATTACTGTAATAACATTGCTCCAATAACATTGCTCCAATAACAAAAACATTTAATGGACAATTTACTTTACAAAGTGAATTAAAACTAGTTAATACAAATGAAGGAATACGTTTAACTCAACAACCAATAAAAGAATATAAAAAATTACGTAAAAGTGTTAAAAAATTTAAAAATGTTACAATTTCTCCAGACAAGCCTAAGATTATGGGGCATTTATCCGGAAGTAAATATGAAATTGTTGCAGAGTTTAAACCAGATGAAAAAACAACAGAGTTTGGATTTAAATTACGTGTTGGTGCAGGTCAAGAAACAATAGTTAAATATAATACTCAAACTGAAAAGATAACAATTGATCGTTCAAAATCTGGAAAAGCACCAAGTAATTCAAGTGCTTTCTTAGAATCATATAGTAGTAATGTAAATAAAACAAAAGATGGTAAAATTCAATTAAATATTTTTGTAGATTCATCATCTGTAGAATTATACGGAAATAACGGGGAGGTATGTGCTACAACTCAAATTTTCCCTAATCGTTCTAGTGAAGGAATAGAAGTGTATTCACTTGGAGGAAAAACAAAAGCTTCAATTAATTATTACCCATTAAGTGGTATCTGGAATAATGATATTAAGGGAAAGAGCGCTGTTTTAGTATCATTAAGTGAAGAAGAATTAGAAAAGACTGTAGGCGATGAATTTTCTATTTATACAACTACGATTCCTACAACAGTATCTCAAGGTGTTACATGGAAATTTTCAGATCCTGAGATTTTAGAAATTGTAAGTCAAGATGATACAAAAACCACATTTAGAACAAAAAAAGTAGGAAGTGCAACTTTAACTGCTATTTCTAAAGATGAAAAGGCCCAAAAAACAGCTAATTTAAATATTTACGGTAAGGACACAAGTGATATTATTAAAGATTTAACTAATTTTAGCACTACTGGATCTTGGTATGTTAAGAAGGGTGCTTATGTAGGAAACAATGAAGGTGATGGATTTACGGTAGCAGAACAAACAAATGCTGATCAAAAATCAACATATACTTTAGAGGCTGAAGCTAACCTTTTAGACATAGGTAGTACTGCTGGAATTGTATTGGTATCACAAAATGAAGACCCTAAAAAAGGAGCTATTATAGCAAATGTAAATAAAAATGGTGATTATCGAGTGTTTGTGTTTACAGGAGAATTTGATGATAATGGTAATCCCAAAGTTAAGGATTTGATAGCTGGTATAGTTCCCAAAACAGAAGATAACAAGTACAATTTAAAAGTAGAATTAAAAGGAAACCATATTAGTTATTGGATTAATGGTGAATTAGTATGTGATACTAATCAAGATTATTATAAAACAGGACGATTTGGATTAAATGTTTTTGGTGGAACAACAGAATTTAAAAATGTAAGTTTCAACAGTACTACATCAATGGATCATACAAATATTGAGGGTTCAGGTTTAACTTTTGACAAAACACCAGGAAATTTACACGTGGCTAATGATAGTTATGTAGTGAATAATGGCAAACAGAAGACTGGTGTGGCGATTTCAGATCAACAAATAGACATTAACAAAAATATATATACTTTAGAAATAGATTCTAAAGTTTTAGGAGATTGGCATGCTGATAATCCAGCGAATGGTGATACTATGGGAATTGTATTATTCTCTCAAAGTGACGATCTATTTAGAGATGGAGGTATTGTGGCTAATGTTAATAAATGGGGTTCGTATAATTTGATTGCATATGTGAAAGACGAGAATGGTAACCTTAAAGAGGTTAACCTTGCAGGCGGTAAGGCTTATGAAGCGCAATACAACAAATATAAGTTAAAAGTAAAATTAGAAGGAAACCGAATTAGTTTCTGGATAAATGGAGAATTAGTGTGTGATAATATACAACAAAATTATTACGAAACAGGAAAGTTTGGATTAACTGTATGGAATGGACCTTCAGAATTTAGTAATGTAAATATTACTAGTGACGAGGTTACTCTATTAAAATAGCTCTAGGTGTAGTAAAACAGTAGGCTAATGATATAACTTTTTCTAATGATGAAGATGATTTAGACGAGGTGATACAAAAAAATAAATTATATCTTGAAACCTTTTTATTATGGTTAAATCTTTAAAGGGCCCCTAATAAGTTTTATTAGGTGTTTTTTTGTATTAGAAATAAAATTTAGAATATCAGACTATACATCTATTCTTTATGGAAATAAATTATATATGGTGTTACAATAAAAGTGTAATACTGTAAATCAAAGTAAGGAATAAAACGAAAACGATAACAATGGTTATGGGGGTTTAACGATGGAAATACTAGATAAAGGAAAATGGCAAAATACATCCATAACTAGGATTACATTGTTTGTTGTAAATTTTTTTATGATTGTATTTATGTCTATTGTTAGTTCTAATACAATAGGTCTTATATGTGAAAATAATATGGCAAGGGAATTTATTGAAAAAATTAAATCAGTCCCAACTGTAGCATGGAAAATGCCTGTATTTGCTGTGATATTATTATTTATGCTTAGTTTAGGTGTTATAGTTCGAGAAAAGTTTTTTATGAAAAATCAATTAGTACTTTATTTATTTTGCATTTATGATATTTTATTATGTATTGCAATAATGTTTTATCTTAATATGGACTACAATGGGATATTATTTATAGCGATAGCAAATATACTTACTTATATTGATGGTAAAAAAAGAAAAAGTATATTTATTTCAGCAATAATTATTATTTATATAGTATTAGATTATAATATTTTGTCCATTAATTTTAATATATTTAATATGAATGATTATGTTCAATACTATACTTCAATGCAAAGACTTTATTTTTTTAGTATTAAAAATATACTTAATTCTACTAATGAAATTATTTTTATTTTATTTATGATTCAAGTTATTCAAAGTGAGAAGGATGAAAATGAGAAAATTTCTGAACTATACAGTAAACTATATAAATCTTTGGAGGAATTGGAAGTTGTAAATATTCAATTACAAGACTATGCTAGAAAATCGCAGGAAACAGCCAAGATTAAAGAGAGAAACAGACTAGCAAGGGAAATTCATGATACTATTGGTCATACACTTACGGGTATAGCTATTGGGTTAGAAGCATGTATAGAATTATCAGAAATTGATCTAGTTAAGATGAAGATTCAAATGGTAAAAATATCAGCACTTGCTAGAAAGGGCCTATTGGATGTAAGAAGGTCTATGAATGAATTAAGACCAGATGCATTAGAAAGGTTTACACTGATTTCAGCAATTTCTAAGTTATCTGAAGATATAAATGAGTGTACAAAAACTAAAGTTAAGATTGTAATTAATGGACAAGCATACAAAATGGCGGCTGATGAAGAAGAAACTGTTTATAGAATAGTGCAAGAGGGAATAACCAATGCAGTAAGACATGGAGCTGCAAGTAAAATTATAATCACTTTAGAATTTTCAAAGAATAAGTTAAAAATTGAAATAAAGGATGATGGAGTAGGTGCAGATGAAATTAAAAAAGGTTTTGGACTAAGAAACATTGGGGAAAGAGTAGAAATGCTTGGGGGAAAAGTAAATTTCGGAGGAATTCCATTAGGTGGATTTATTATTTCTGCTTGCTTGCCTATAAGGAGGAAAATTAGTAATGATTAAAATATTAATTGCTGAAGACCAAGAGATCATTAGTCAAAGCCTAGAGATAATTCTTGGTAATAAGCCTGATTTAAAAGTAATTGGAGTTGCGAGTGATGGTGAAAAAGCTGTTACATTAGCCAAAAGATTAATTCCAGATATTATTTTAATGGATATACGTATGCCAGGAATAGATGGAGTGAAATGCATAAAAATTATAAAAAAAGTATTGCCACAAATAAAAATAATAGTACTTACAACATTTGATGATAATGATTATGTGTTTAATGCTCTAAAAAATGGAGCAAGTGGTTACTTATTAAAGGGATTATCTTCTATAGAATTGGTTGCGGCTATTAGAACAGTATTTAATGGAGGAGCTCTTATTAATCCAAGCGTTGCAGTGAAAGTAGTTGAATTTTTTCATGAAACTGAGGCAGAGGACTTTAAAATACATGTAGATGAGTTAGAATTCAATAATTTAAGTAAAAATGAGCTCCGAATAATGCAATTAATAGGTAGGGGGATGTCAAATAGGGAAATAGCTTCTGAGGTCAATTTTAGTGAGGGAACTGTGAGAAATTATATAAGTACTATTTTAAGTAAATTGCAATTAAGAGATAGGACTCAGATAGCAATTTTCGCAATTCAATCTAGATTGGAGTTGAAAAAGATTGAAAATTAGAATAGCAAGAAAAGACTCTAAAAAAATTGCTATATCTATAATTTGTATTATCACAATCATAACATCTGCTTTTTATATTTATTATAAGTGTAAAAATAAAATGGTAGTATTAAATTTTGGTACATTCGTTGGCAGTATGAATGATGCACCTGATTTTCAATCTTATAAAGCTCTAGATGATGCAATATATAAGTTTGAAAAAGCTAATCCACATATAAAGGTTAAATACGAAAGTGGCATATTAAAGAGTGATTATTCAGAGCAATTATCACAGGACATATTAAAAGGGAATGAACCTGATTTATTTTGTGTCTTGCCCGGTGATTTTAATACTTTTGCATCTATTGGTGAATTGAAAAATCTCGACAATTTAATTAAAACTGACAAGACATTAGATTTATCTAAGCAATATGCAACTGCAATAAAGTCAGGTAAATACAAAAGTTCACAATATGCTATTGCAAAAGAGGTTGATCCTGAATTAATGTTTGTAAATAAAACCTTACTTGAAAAGCAAGGAATAAAATTACCTAGTGTAGATTGGACATGGAAGGATTTCTATAAGATATGCAAGGATGTAACTTTAGACACCAATAAAGATGGTAAGATTGATCAATTTGGGACTGTAGGATTTGACTGGAAACAGGCGGTTTATACTAATGGTCAGAAGCTTTTTGATGCAAATGGAAATAAAGCTACATTTGATAATGTAGGTGTTACTGAGGCAATAAATTTTGTCTTACAGCTTAATAAGTTAAATCAAAATTATATAGTTAATTTAAAAGATTTTGATGATGGTAAGGTTGCTTTTAGGCCTTTCCCATTTTCAACATATAGTGCATATAACGTATATCCATATAAAGTAATGAAATATGGACAATTTGAATGGGAATGTATAAAGTTACCTAGAGGCCCTGAAGGGAAAAATGCTGGACAGCTTGATAGTTTACTTATGGGAATTAGTTCAAGAACAAAACATGAAAAAGAAGCCTGGAAATTTTTGAAATTTTTAACTAATGATAAGGATGTTCAACTGGATGTTTTTAAATATTCTCATGGGATGCCGGTTATAAAAGAATTAGTGGAATCAAAAGGAACAGATAAAGTGCTTTCTAAGTATAATTCAGATGGAAAAAAATTTATTGACAAGAAGGAGTTAAGTGAAGTAGTAGAACAATCAATTGTAACTTCAAGTTTTCATAAATATGAGGCAAGTATGGAGATTGCCGATAAGGACATATTTCAATTAATTAATAGTGGAGGAGACGTGCAAGATACATTAACCAAGTTGAACTATAAATTAAATGACTTTCTTAAACCTTAGGCAAATATTAGGAGGAAGTAAATGTCTAAAAAAAATATAGCAATAATATTAATAATTTTCATGATTCTGTTTTTGGGTGTACTCAGTGTATTTATGAGCTTTAATAAAGATCTTCCTTTTGGAGAAAAAAAATTAAAGTTTGGCGCAACCTATATGAATATGAATAATGCATATTGTGTTAAACTTAATGAGGGTATAAAAAAGGTTGTTGAATCTCAAAATGGAAACCTTATTTCACTTGATGCGCAGCTTGAAGTTTCAAAACAAATATCTCAAGTTAATGATCTTATAGCTCAGAAAGTAGATGTTATATTTATAAATACTGTTGATTGGAAAGGGATAAAGCCTGCATTAATAGCTGCAAAAAAAGCTAAAATACCTGTTATAGTTATTGATTCTCCCGTTTTTGATGATAATCTAGTTGATTGCACTGTGGTATCTGAAAATTATAATGCAGGCGTATTATGTGCGAAAGATTTAGTAGCAAAATTAAAGGGAAAAGGAAATGTTGTCATTATTGAACATCCAACTGCAAAATCAGGTATTCAGAGAATTCAAGGTTTTGAGGATATAATAAAGAAATATAGTGGGATTAAGATTGTTGCTAGGAAGACTTCAAATGGTCAACTAGAGCTTTCTATGGAAGTTATGGATAGTATAATTAAAACAACTAAACACATAGATGCTGTTATGTGTCTTAATGATCCAACAGCCTTAGGTGTTATTGCAGCCTTTGAAAACAATAAAATAGATAATAAAGCATATATTTACGGAATTGATGGATCGGATGATGCAATAGCGATGATTGAAAAAGGAAAACTTGCAGCAACAGTAGCACAGTCTCCAGATATGATTGGAAAGATTGCCGCACAAACTGCGTTAAAAAAATTAAAAGGAATAAAAATTAAAAAGTATATAAATGTTCCTGTAAAATTAATCAATAAATCAAATTTGGTGTACCCATGATGATATGGGTACACCATTTTTTTATGATTTTTTAGTTGGGCAACTTCAATTCAACTTAATAATGTTAATGACTAATGTAATGGTTTAAATGACAATTGTCATAATTTAAATGACAAAATGTAGGTGAAGTAAATATAAAATTAGTCCATAATATATTTATAAGTCAATTAGGCCTAATTGATAACGTTACCACATATAGAAATTATTTTAAATAATGTATGAAAAAATAATTTATATTGGACATTATAGTAATAAAAGTTAAACCAAAAATTGCATTAGAAAATGGGGGGATGAAAATGGTAGCTATTATGGTTGGAACGCATGGAAGTTTTTCAAAACAAATATTAAGATCAGCTGAAATGATATTTGGCAAACAAGAAAATGTATCATCAGTTACTTTCGAGACCGGTGAAGGAATTGAAGATCTTGTAGAAAAGTACAAAAAGGCAGCAGAAAAATTGAATTGTAAAGAAGGAGTGCTTTTTTTAGTAGATTTGTTTGGAGGAAGCCCATTTAATGCAGCAAGTAGAGTAGTAACAGAGGGTGATAATATGGATGTGCTTACCGGTATTAATTTACCAATGCTACTTGAGATTTATGGATCTAGAGGGTTTTCTAACCTTGAAGAGCTAGTTAGTATAGGAAAAAAAGCAGGAGCTGAAGGAATAAAATCATTAAGAGAAGTTCTTGCTCAGCCAGATGATGATGAAGAATTATTATAATTAACGGGAGGAATTAGAAATGAATATAAATTTTGTGAGGATAGATGACAGATTAATACATGGTCAAGTTGCAAGTATATGGGTAAAAGAAACAAAGTGTAATAAAATATTTGTGTGCAGTGATGAGGTTTCTAAAGATAAATTAAGAAAAACATTACTTTTAAAAGTTGCACCTCCAGGAGTAAAAGCTTATGTATTACCTATTGATAAGGTACTTCAGGTTTATAAAAATCCTAAATATGATTCTTTTAAAGCATTAATATTATGTGTAAATCCGGGAGATGTTTTAAGACTTATTCAAGGTGGTATGGTTATGAAATCCGTAAATCTTGGAGGAATGTGTTTTAAAACTGGAAGAACACAGATAAGCGGTGCAGTTTCTCTTGGACCTGAAGATGTTGATGCCTTAAATAAAATACATGAATTAGGAATTGAACTTGAACTAAGAAAAATTGCAAGTGATTCTAAAATTGATGTAATGAGTAAAATAAAGGATTTATAAATTTATCGTTGTAAAGGTTTATATAACTGTAATCTAAAAAGAAACACAATTTAAAAGGAGGGTTATTTATGACTACTATTCAATTTATTTTAGTACTTGTTGTCGCTATGATAACAGGCATGGGAAGTGTGCTTGACAGTATGCAAACACACAGACCGCTTATAGCATGTACTTTAATTGGTATTGTTCTAGGGGATATGAAAACAGGAATTATTTTAGGGGGTACATTAGAACTTTTAGCTCTAGGTTGGATGAACGTTGGAGCGGCTATGGGACCAGATAGTGCACTTGCTAGTGTTATCGCAACTATTTTGGTAATAACAGGTAATCAACCAATTACAACAGGTATAGCAATTGCAATTCCAATTGCAGCAGCTGGGCAAGTTTTAACGATATTTGTTAGAACTATAACAATATTTTTTCAACATCGTTGTGATAAATATGCTGAAGACGCTAATTTTAGAGCAATAGAACTTACTCATTTTGGAGCATTGATATTGCAAGGCCTTCGTATTGCAATTCCAGCGGCACTAGTAGCAGCAGTAGCTGGCACTAGCGGAGTTACTGCTATGCTAGCAGCGATACCTTTACCTATAACAAAAGGATTACAGATTGCTGGTGGAATGATCGTTGTTGTTGGTTATGCTATGGTAATTAACATGATGGAAGCAAAATACTTAATGCCATTCTTCTTAGTTGGTTTTTCAATTGCAGCATTTACAACATTTACGCTTGTTGGATTCGGAATACTCGCTGTTTCAGTAGCTATATTCTATATCCAATTAAATCCAAAATATAGTCAAGTTCAAGTTTATGATGAAATAGATGATTTGTAAAAGGGGGAGATAATATGAGTGAGAGTAATTTAACTGAAAATCACATTGGAAATGACAAAACATTGAAATCAAAGGAAATATCTAAGGGTGAAAATAGATTAACCAAAGGTGATTTAAAAAGCATGTTTTGGCGTTCATGGTTTATATTAGGATCATTTAATTTTGAAAGAAATCAAAGTATGGGTTTTTGTGTAAGCATGATTCCAGCTATAAAAAGATTTTATAAAACTAAAGAAGATCAGTCAGCAGCATTAAAAAGACATTTAGAATTTTTTAATACCACTCCATATATGGCTGCACCTATCATGGGTGTTACGGCAGCTATGGAACAAGAAAGATCTATTGGAGCTCCAATTGATGACGCAGCTATTAGTGGTGTAAAAATTGGACTTATAGGGCCACTTGCAGGTGTAGGCGATCCTGTATTTTGGGGAACATTAAGACCACTTTTCGCAGCATTAGGCGCATCAGTTGCAGTTACTGGAAGCATTTTAGGACCATTACTTTTCTTTATACCATTTAATATCTGTAGAATATTGACATTATGGTTTGGTCTTAAATTTGGATATGAAAAAGGGACGGCAGTTGTATCAGAGGCATCTGGTAACACATTACAGAAAATAACTGAAGGAGCTTCAATAGCCGGACTATTTATAATGGGAGCACTAGTTTGTAAATGGACTAATATTAATGTACCATTAGTAGTCTCAAGAATTAAAGGTGCCGATGGTGTAGTGGTTGTTACTACTGTTCAAACTATTTTGGATTCTTTAATTCCAGGATTACTTCCATTATTATTAACTTTCGGTTGTATGAAGTTATTAAAGAAAAAAGTTAATCCTATGACAATAATATTTGGAATGTTTGCTGTGGGCATATTAGGTTATATGGGTGGATTCTTAAAATAACTTAGAATTATTAATAAGGATTTAGAAGCCATTTAATGATTTTATAATATAAGTTAAGGCTATCTTTTAAACGAGAGATAGCCTTAATCTATATATTTTAATCTATAAAGGAGATGAAAACTAAGATGCTTAATATTATATCGATTATTGTAGTAGTAATAGCACTAATTATATATTTATTTTTCATAATTTTTAACTTTTATCAACAAAAATATTATTATCAGGCATATAGTCCTAAATCAATAAGATCAGGTGAAATACTAAAATATCCTGAAAAATATAATATGGACGGGTTTGTTAGCGTATCAAGTCAAAAACAGTATCAAGAGGCTGCTGCACTTAAGATGATAAATGATAAAATTAATACAAATCAAAATATATCCATAAATAATGTTAACTTTCTTATGGGTTATACATACGGAGCTAGTTTTAATAAGATAAATAAAAACTTTGTGCCATTTCTAGAGCCCATTTCATGTGTGAAAGTATCTGCACCATTTTTGGGGCTGAATATGGATTACCGTACATCAAACAGTCCTAAAATATTTTTAGATGCAGTAAAGTATTACATTTCAAAGGGATATCCTGTATTAGCACAATTGGACATGGCTACTCTTTTAGGGAGAAAAGGTTTTTATTCAATAAGCGAACTTATAGTAGGATATAATAAGAAGGGGTTTTATTATTATGATACGCTTGGAATTAATAACGAAAAGAAGAAGTATGTTTCAAACAGACAATTCGTTGCTGCCACCAATAGATTGAATACAAAGTTTAAAAAACCATGGAAATATGGATTTTGCATTTTTAAGGCTAGCGAAGAAAAAAAGCAGATTAAAAATGCAATTAAAATTAACGCAAAAAATCTTATTGGAGAAACAAGTGATAGGACTGCTTCAGGATCACAAGCAATAGCAGCATATGCAAAGCATATTAAAGAAACAAAAACGTTTGACAGTGGATGGGTAATTGAAGCCTTAGAATATTCAAGAAGAGATAACGCTGAATTTTTTGAAGAATTTTTTAAAGATAATTCAGATTTAAGTAAAGTAGCTAATTTGTTTAGAGCAGTAAGTGAAAATTATAATAAAGCATTAAAAATTATTAAAGTAAACGTGAATGATGAAAACATAGAGAAAGTAAGCAACCTTTTGTTTGAAAATTCACAAGTAGAGCAGCAAATAGGTAAAATATTAGAAAAGGCTTCCTAAAGTTTAAATATAATCATTGTTTAAGCATGTTTATCATTTCTTTTGAAAACACAAAAAAATGGGACCTATAAATAGAAAGCAGTAATTATTAATGGTCTATTATATAGGTTCATTTTTTTATTTGTTCTGATTGTTTATGAGGGGTTATGAGGGGTTATTAAAGGCCGTTATGTCACTTAACTCATTAGAGTTAACACCTTTAATTCCAAGCCCAGGTGAGTCTGGAAGCGTTATAATGCTCTCATTAAAAATTGCACCGCCTATTATGGGGTCAACGTCGCATAATATTGGTCCATCCAAGTCTATTTTTGTTATAATACTTTTAGCTGACGCTAGATGTGCTGCAGCTGTAACACTAATCTTTGATTCTAACATGCAACCAATCATACACTGCATGCCATATATTTCTGCTATGGAGCATATCTTTAAAGCATTATATATTCCACCTGTTTTCATTAATTTTATATTAATAAGATCTGCCGCTCGAGTTTGCATGATCTTTAGAGCATCCATAGGGGAGAAAACACTCTCATCAGCCATAACTGGTATGGATATATTGTCTGTAACAAATTTTAATCCTTCTATGTCATGTGCCTCAACTGGTTGTTCTACAAACTCGATATCGAGTCCAGCATCTTCAATTTTTCGCAGTGTTAAAACAGCTTCTTTGGGTTTCCAACCTTGATTAGCATCAAGTCTTATATTTACGTTATATCCAACGACATCTCGCACTGCCTTTAACCTTAATATATCAAGGGTAGAACCTTTTCCAACTTTTATTTTTAAAGTTTTATATCCAAGTGCTATTGCACTGAGACTATCACTTGCCATTTCCTGAGGGTCATTAACACTTATAGTAATATCAGTTACAAGTTCTTTTTTATGACCGCCGAGTAACTTATACAAGGGTGTCTTATATAATTGCCCAAAAAGATCATAAAGTGCCATATCTATTGCAGCTTTTGAACTAGTGTTATTGACAATACATTTATTTAATCTGATCATGATATCCTCAAAGTATGATATATCCATTCCAATAATAGCTTTTTTAATATGATCATTTATTGCACCAATTATGGCTCCTTTGGTATCACCAGTTATAACTCCAGTAGGTGGAGCTTCACCAAAACCAACATTACCTGAATCTGTTTTAATAATAACAATAATGTCTTCTACAGAATTTACAGTTCTTAAAGCTGTTTTAAATGGTCTTTTTAAAGGTACAGAAATAGAGTCTATTTCAATATCAGTAATTTTCATATTATTTTCCTCCTATAATAAAAAGTAACAAAAGGAGCTTTTAGCAAACCGCTTAAACTCCTTTTCTTAGTATACTGAGGAATTGGGGGATTAACCTTTCCTATTGATAGCACTAAATAATGCATTTAGTGAGGCCGTATCAATATTTGCTGAAACACCAACTCCAAAATATCTTTTTCCATTGTACTCTATTTGTATATAAGTGGCAGCTTTTGAGTTTGAGCCACTACCTAGAGCATGTTCATCGTAAGATATAAAGTTATAACCATTAATATCTGATGCATGTAGCGCATTAAATATAGCATCTACAGGGCCATTGCCTACTCCAGAAATATTCATTTCTTTTCCACTTACAGATATTAATGCTTGAATATCTACTATATTTTCATCTGTTTCTACATTTTGCACTGATTGAATTGTATAATTTTTTAATAAATTTGGAGATTTTATGTTTAAGTATTCTTTCTCAAATAAATCATAAATTTGTTTTCCAGAGAGTTCAGTACCAAGTAGGTCTGTTTTCTCTTTTACTAGGCTACCAAAATCAACCTGCATAGCTTTTGGTAAAATAAAACCAAATTCATTTTCCATAATAAAGGCAGCACCACCTTTACCAGATTGACTGTTAATACGTATAATTTCTTCATAATCTCGACCTACATCATGGGGGTCAATTGGAAGATAAGGGACTTCCCAAAAACTGTTATTCTCATCTTTTCGAGCTTTAAATCCTTTTCTGATTGCATCTTGGTGTGAACCAGAAAAGGCGGTATACACAAGCTTACCTGCATATGGATGACGATCATGTACTGTCATTTTAGTAACAGTTTCATAGACGTCTACTATATGAGGAAGCTTTGAAAAGTCTAATTCAGAATTTATCCCTTGAACATGCATGTTTAGTGCCATTTCCATAATATCAAGATTTCCTGTTCGCTCACCGTTACCAAATAGAGTTCCTTCGACTCTGTCAGCACCTGCAAGAACTCCGAGCTCTGATGCAGCAGTACAAGTACCACGATCATTATGAGAATGAAGACTTATAAGAACGCTTTCTCTATTCTTAATGTTTGAGCAGAACCATTCAATTTGGTCTGCATATATATTAGGAGTAGCCATTTCAACAGTTGAAGGCAAGTTTAAGATTGCCTTATTTAATGGAGTTGGTTTCCAAACATCTAGTATAGCTTCGCAAATTTCAAGTGAATATTCGAGCTCAGTTCCAGTAAAACTTTCAGGGGAATATTCAAAGGTGAAATCCGACTCAGGATATTTGTCCTTCTCTATCATAAGAAGTTTTGCACCACTAACTCCGATATTAATTATTTCTTGCTTACTTTTGTGAAAAACAACCCTTCGTTGTAAAACTGAAGTTGAATTATAAAGGTGAACAATAGCTTTCTTTACACCCTTAAGGCTTTCAAATGTTTTCTTTATTAGATGCTGCCTTGACTGAGTTAAAACTTGAATAGTTACATCATCTGGAATAAGATTATCTTCTATTAATGTTCTTAAAAATTGATATTCTGTACTTGAAGCTGAGGGAAAACCTACTTCTATTTCCTTAAAGCCAATATTAACAAGCAATTTAAAAAATTCAACTTTCTCTTCTACATTCATTGGAATTGGAAGAGATTGATTACCATCTCTTAAATCAACACTACACCATGTTGGTGCTTTTTCTATTTGTTTATCAGGCCACTGACGATTTTTAATATTAATTTTACCAAATGGTTTATATTTTTTATAAGACATTTATAACACCCCTTTTAAATTATTAAGAATAAAACAAAGAAACCTAGCCTCAATCAAGAGGCGAAGTTTCTTTTCGCGGTACCACTCTAGTTAGTTTTATTTCTAAAACTCACTTTATGTCCTATTAACGCTAGTGACAAACGATCACCTTACTTAGTTTCAAGTGATAGCTCACAGGGCAAGTTCAAAATCTTGAAATTACCGATTCACAGCTACCTCGGTTCTCTGAAAATTTCTGGAGATTTTTACTACTTCTGTTCAATGCATTTATTAGTATTATTATTAATAGTATTATATAAAATAATAAAATATGTTAATTTAATTATTTTATCTCGTTTGCGATAAGATTTGACATCTCAATGGTTCCAACAGATTTCATCCCTGGTTGCATAATGTCAATTGTTCTATATTTTTTATCTAGAACTTTAGATACTGCAGCTTCAACATCTAGTGCGGCTTTTTCCATATCAAAACTGTATCTAAGCATCATTGAGGCGCTCATTATAGTTGCAATGGGATTTGCTATATCTTTTCCCGCAATATCAGGTGCTGAACCATGTATTGGTTCATATATACCAAGTTTACTGTTACCTAAACTTGCAGAGGGAAGCATGCCAAGAGATCCTGTAAGCATTGAGGCTTCATCACTTAAGATATCACCAAACATATTTTCAGTAAGAATTGTATCAAAACTACTTGGATTACGTATAAGTTGCATCGCGCAACTATCAACTAATTGTACTTCAAAAGTTACATCTGGATAGTTTGTTGCCATTTTAGTAACTATTTCTCTCCAAAGTCTTGAGCTCTCAAGAACGTTAGCCTTATCAACCAATGTAAGCTTTTTATTCCTTTTCATTGCAGTTTCAAAACCAACATGGGCTATTCGCTCTATTTCATAAGTTGAATAAGCCATTGTATCCCATGCCTTTTGTCCACCGCCAACTAGATTTACTCTTGATCTTTCACCAAAATAAATTCCACCTGTTAATTCACGTATAACCATGATATTAATATTATCTTTAAGAATTTCTGGCTTAAGAGCTGAAGCTTCTTTTAATTGTGGAAAGAGAATAGCAGGTCTTAGATTTGCAAAAACCTCAAGTCCTTTTCTGATGCCTAGTAGTCCAGCTTCTGGCCTTGAATTTCCTGGAAGTTTGTCCCATTTTGGGCCACCAACAGAACCAAGTAAGACCGCATCACTATTTTTACAAATGTCTATTGTTTCTTGTGGAAGAGGAACTCCTGTATTGTCTATAGCAATTCCACCCATTAAGACATCAGTATATTGCAAAGGAAAATCATATTTTTTAGATACTACATCTAATACTTTAATTGCACCAAGAACTATTTCTGGCCCAATTCCATCTCCTTTAATTACAGCTATCTTTTTCATTAAACTTCAGTCCTTTCTTTAAGGTAATTTACAAGTCCTTGTGCATTTATAATCTCTTGCATGAATTTTGGAAAAGGTGTTGCTTTATAAGTTTTTCCTTTTGTGTTGTTTGTGATAATTCCAGTAGTTACATCAACTGATACATCATTACCTTCATTAATGTCACGTGCGGCTTCTACGCATTCGAGTATTGGTAAACCAATGTTTATCGAATTCCTGTAGAATATTCTTGCAAAAGTTTCAGCAATAATACAACTAATTCCAACTGTCTTTATTGCGAGAGGTGCATGTTCTCTTGAAGAACCACAACCAAAATTTTTACCAGCAACCATTATGTCACCAGTTTTAACTTTGTTTATAAAATTTTTATCTATATCTTCCATGCAGTGGGATGCAAGCTCAAGTGCATTTGAGGTATTAAGGTATCTTGCAGGAATTATAACATCAGTGTCTACATTATTACCATATTTAATAGCTTTTCCTTTAAACATTACATTACCTCCTCTGGTGAAGAAATTTTCCCTGTTATTGCAGATGCTGCAGCTACAGCTGGACTACAAAGATATACTTCGCTGAGTGGATCTCCCATTCTGCCAACGAAATTCCTGTTTGTAGTAGAAAGAGCTCTTTCACCCTTTGCAAGTACTCCCATATGCCCACCAAGGCAAGGCCCACAAGTTGGGGTACTTACGGCAATTCCAGCTTCTATAAATATTTCAATTAAACCTTCGCGAAGGGCCTGAAGATATATTTTTTGAGTAGCTGGGAAGATTAATGTTCTAATTTTAGGATTAACTGTTTTACCTTTGAAGATACTTGCAGCCATTCTAAGGTCTTCTATTCTTCCATTAGTACAAGAACCAATAACTACTTGATCAATTAATACTTCACCAACTTCATCGATAGTTCGAGTATTGTCTGGAAGGTGAGGGAAAGCTACAGTTGGTTTAATAGTGCTTAAATCAATTTCTATTGTTCTAGAATATTCTGCATTATCGTCAGCTTTATAAACCACAGGGATTTTAGTTGAGTGTTCTTTTACATAATTAAGTGTTTTATCATCAACTTCAAATATTCCATTTTTAGCTCCTGCTTCAATTGCCATATTTGCTATTGTAAACCTGTCATCTATAGATAGATTAGCAAGGCCTGGTCCTGTATATTCCATAGATTGATACAGTGCACCATCTACGCCAATCATTCCTATGATATGAAGGATAATATCTTTACCACAAACCCACTTTTGCATTTTGCCAGTTAATACGAATTTTATTGCTTCAGGAATTTTAAACCAACATTTTCCACTAGCCATTCCTGCAGCCATATCAGTTGAGCCAACTCCAGTTGAAAAAGCACCTAAGGCACCATAAGTACATGTATGAGAATCAGCACCGATTACAACATCACCAGTTACTACAAGTCCTTTTTCTGGTAATAAGGCATGTTCAATACCCATTTGACCTACTTCAAAAAAATTTTTAATTTCCTTTTCATATGCAAATTCACGGATGCATTTACACTGCTCAGCAGATTTAATATCTTTATTAGGGCTAAAATGATCTGGAACAATTGCAATTTTGTTTTTGTCGAAAACCTTATCAACACCCATTTTTCTAAATTCATTTACTGCTACTGGTGTAGTTACATCATTTCCTAAAACTAAATCAAGATTTGCCATAACTAATTGGCCAGCTTTTACTTCTTTTAGTCCAGCGTGTGATGCTAGTATTTTTTGTGTCATCGTCATTCCCATATTAATTCAATCCTCCTTGTTTAGTATTAGTAGACATTTAAACTATGGTTTGTATTTTGATATTATTAGTAAGGTAATAAAAAAGGGGACAAAAAAAACAAACATCTTCACTTGGGGCGAAGAGTTTGTCGCGGTACCACCCATATTTATAACTTAATTTAAGATAACGGTTTAAACCGGTAAGACCTACTCTTAAGTAAGCTTTTAAGTGTATTTACACTTTTAAGTTAAACTTAATTTAAGTCTACAACTCGAGGGTAAGTTTCAACATCTGATTATTTAGGGTTCGCAGCTTTATCCCTTCTCTGGAAAACATCTTGGTGTCTAATCGTCCCTGTCAAAGTATTTAATATATTAGTCGTAATTTTATCAATGAATCAATTACTTGTCAATAGTTCAGTTTTCTAAAAATAGAAAATATTCTATTATAAAACATTGCTCCGAATATTAACTTCTTGCATTGCAAGTCTCATTTGAAAAAATTGCTTGTACCATAATATACTACGAATAATAAAATATGTCAATGTGTCAATAAAAAAAATATTCTGAATTCCGTTGACAATTCATTTTTAAAATGTTACGATACATAAAATGTTTGGTATGATTTACAAATTAACTTGCACTATTTACTCGTGGAAAGGGAGGCGATATCTTGATTTCACATGTATTGTCAATTTTAGTTGACAACAACCCAGGAGTATTAACAAGAGTGTGCTCATTATTTAATAGGCGCGGTTTTAATCTTGACACTGTTTCCTCGGGACATACTGAAGATGAAAAATTAGCTAGAATAACTTTATTAACTAAGGTTAGCGATGATGCGGGCATCGATCAAATAATTAAACAGATAAGAAAATTAGAAGATGTCCACAAAGTTGAGCAATTAGATAATGAAAACTCTGTTTGTAAGCAAATGTTGTTTATAAAGGTTAAAGCAGAAGGTAAGAACAGACAAGAAATTATTAATATTGGAAAAATTTTTAAAGTTGCTATTATAGATGTAACACCAACAACTTTAATAATTCAAATCATAGGAAACAATAGTAAACTATGTGCTTTTGAAAAATTAATTGAAACATTTGGTATTTTGGAAATAGTCGGAAGTGGATTTATTGCAATGCAAAGAGGTTCGGACGCAATAATCTAAAAATATACATAAAAAATTAGGAGGAATTAATAATGGCTAAAATGTATTATGAAAAAGATTGTAACTTAAACAACTTAAAAGGAAAGACGGTTGCGGTAATAGGATATGGTAGTCAAGGACATGCACATGCACTAAACTTAAAAGAGAGTGGTATTGATGTTATTGTTGGTCTTTACGACGGCAGTAAATCTTGGAAAAAAGCTGAAGACGCTGGACTCACAGTTATGACCTCTGCAGAAGCTGCAAAAAAAGCTGACATAATCATGATACTTGTTAATGATGAAAAACAAGCACAATTATATAAAGAAAGTATTGAGCCAAATCTAACAAAAAATAAAGCTTTAGTATTTGCTCATGGTTTTGCAATTCATTTTGGACAAATAGTTCCTCCAGAAGATATAGATGTTTTCCTAATAGCACCAAAGGGTCCAGGACATACTGTTAGAAGTCAATTCTTAGAAGGTAGAGGAGTACCATGTCTTATTGCTATACATCAAGATGCATCAGGACATGCAAAAGAGGTTGCTTTAGCATACGCATTAGGAATAGGCGGAGCAAGAGCTGGCGTTATGGAGACTTCTTTCAAGGAAGAAACTGAAACAGATTTATTTGGAGAACAAGCAGTTCTCTGTGGAGGTGTCTCAGCTCTTATAAAAGCAGGTTTTGAAACTCTTGTAGAAGCTGGTTATCAACCAGAAATGGCATACTTCGAGTGTTGTCATGAAATGAAACTTATCGTAGACTTAATAAACCAAGGTGGTTTAAATATGATGAGATATTCAATAAGTGATACCGCAGAATATGGTGATTATATTACAGGTAAAAAAATAATAACTGCTGATACAAAGAAAGCTATGAAAGGTGTACTCACAGATATTCAATCAGGAGTTTTTGCAAAAAATTGGCTTCTTGAAACTCAAGTTGGAAAACCATCTTTTTATGCAACAAAGAGAATAGAAAGTGAACATCAAATAGAAACAGTTGGTAAAGAACTTAGAAAAATGATGTCTTGGTTAAAAAAATAGTACTAGTTTAGTACCTACAATATAATTATATAAAATTAAAATAGTGATACTATTTAGAGAACCAAGTTCTAAGAAAATAAAATTGAACTTGGTTCTCTTTGTTATCTAAACTAGGGGGGGATTAGCATTAAATATAAAGGTGCAAGAATTCTACTAGAATGCCTTAAAGAACAAGAAGTAGATACTATTTTTGGATATCCAGGTGGAAGTGTTATAAATATATATGATGAGCTTTATTCTTTTGATTCAATAAATCATATATTAGTTTCTCATGAACAGGGGGCAGCTCATGCAGCTGACGGGTATGCTAGGTCAACTGGGAAAGTAGGTGTCTGCCTTGCAACATCTGGACCTGGTGCAACAAATCTTGTAACTGGTATTGCAACTGCATATATGGATTCTGTTCCTATGGTTGTAATTACAGGTCAAGTAGCAACGCCACTTATAGGTAAGGATGCATTTCAAGAAGTTGATATAATAGGCATAACAATGCCTATCACAAAGCATAGTTTTTTAGTGAAAAGGATAGAGGATTTAGCTCCTGCAATAAGGAGAGCTTTTAAAATTGCTAAAACTGGAAGACCAGGACCTGTACTCGTGGATATACCAAAAGACATAACTGGGATAGAAGGTGAATATTTTCCGCAAATTCCTGCGATTATTGAGCGAAAAGATGTTAATGATAGTGAAATTAATGATGCTATTTCTGAAATTAGAGGATCAATAAAGCCAATAATTGTTGTTGGCGGTGGATGTAACATATCGGATGCACAGGAAGTTTTAATTGAACTTCAGGATAAATTAAAATGTCCAGTATGTAGTACTATGATGGGGCTCGGTGCTTTTAGTGGATTACATCCCATGTATACAGGAATGCTTGGCATGCATGGAACATTTGCGTCTAATAGATGTATAACTTCTAGTGATTTAATTATTGCAATTGGTGCTAGATTTAGTGACAGAGTTATCAGTGATCCTATATCATTTGTAGCAAATACTAAGATTATTCATATAGATATAGATGAAGCAGAGATTTCAAAAAATATCAAAGTGGATAGCTTTATAATTGGAAATGTAGAAGATGCCTTAAAAAGTTTATTAAAAAAGCTTCCAGAGAGAGAAGAAAACGATTGGACAGTATTTGCAAAAAAATTAATTAAAAAAGACAAGGAAAAAGTTATAAAAGTAAATGAATTAGAAACTGTAAATCCACTTTATGTAATTAAGAAACTTTATGAAATTACAGGAGGTAATGCTATAATAACTACTGAGGTAGGTCAAAATCAAATTTGGGCAACTCAAGCATTTATATACACCAAACCAAGAACTTTTATTAGTTCTGGAGGACTTGGTACTATGGGATATGGTTTGGGGGCTGCAATAGGTGCAAGTATAGGAAAGAAAGAGATGGTTTTTGATATTGCAGGGGATGGTAGTTTTAGGATGAACCTTAATGAACTTGGGACTGTTTCCAGATATAATATACCTGTTAAAATAATATTATTAAACAATGGAGTTTTAGGCATGGTAAGGCAGTGGCAAAACTTGTTTTATTCAAAACGGTTTTCAAATACTATACTTGAGCAAAGTACTGACTTTGTAAAAATTGCCGAGGGTTTTGGAGTTAAAGGTATCAGAGTTGAGAATAATGGTCAGGTCGCAGATGCATTAAAAGAAGCAATAGATTGGGATGGACCAGTTGTAATTGACTTCAGAGTTGCAGCAGATGAAATGGCATCACCTATGGTTCCGCCAGGTGCAAGTATTGAAATGATGGTTGAGGTATAGTTTAAGTACTATACCTTATTTTTATTATAATAAAATCACCAAATGTTATATTAGGAGGGTTATATGAAAATAGTAGTATTAGATGGTTTTACTTTAAACCCAGGGGATTTATCTTGGAAAGGTCTTGAAAAGTTAGGAAACCTAACAGTTTATGACAGAACAAAAGACGAGGAAATTTTAAAAAGAGCAAGTGATTATGAAATAGTTTTTACTAATAAAACACCATTAAGTATGGAAACTTTGAAAAAGTTACCTAAGCTCAAATATATTGGGGTTCTTGCGACAGGTTACAATGTGGTGGATGTAGCTGAGGCTAAGAAATTAGGTATAATTGTAACTAATATTCCATCTTATGGCACTGCGGCTGTTTCTCAGTTTGTATTTGCACTCCTACTAGAGATTTGCCATCATGTAGGAAAGCACAATGAAGCAGTTAAAGAAGGCGATTGGACAAATAGCAATGATTTTTGTTTATGGAATTATCCACTAACAGAACTAGATGGTAAAACGATGGGTATTATTGGTATGGGAAGGATAGGCAAGGCAACTGCAAAAATTGCACAAGCATTTGGTATGTCTATTTTAGCATACAATCCATCGAAGGATAATTCATTAAAATCTGATACTTTTAAATATGTTGAATTAGACCAGTTGTTTGCACAATCAGATGTTGTAAATTTACATTGCCCTTTGTTTGAGAAAACTAAGGGGATAATCAATAAAGAGTCAATTAATAAGATGAAAGATGGTGTTATAATTATAAACACATCTAGAGGTCCTTTAATTGTTGAACAAGATCTAGCAGAGGCACTAAACAGTGGAAAAGTTGCTGGTGCAGCAGTAGATGTTATGTCCTCTGAGCCTCCTAAAATGGATAATCCACTTATGTCCGCAAAAAACTGTGTAATTACTCCACATATTGCGTGGGCACCAATAGAATCTAGAAAGCGACTTATGGATATAGCTGTAGATAACTTAGTGAAATTTATAAATAAAACACCTATAAATATAGTGAAATAATTGAAAATAGTTTTTAGGGATATCTAATCATAAAATGATAAGATATCCCTAAAGTTATTATATTTAGTAATTAATTAAGAAATTTATGAATCGTCTCTTAATATATTGAGATCTTTACCTTGCATTATTTTGTTCATAGTTCTTGCAGAACACATTTTGCCACACATTGTGCAACTATCAGCATTTTCTGGCATGGATTCTTTCCTATATCTTATAGCTTTTTTAGAATCTATTGCAAGTTCAAACATTCTCTTCCAATTAAGAGCTTGTCTTGCAGTACTCATTTCATTATCCCAATCACGGCTACCTGGAATATGTTTACCTATATCACCAGCATGAGCTGCAATTTTACATGCAATAATACCCTCGCGTACATCATCGACATTCGGAAGTCTTAGATGTTCTGCTGGAGTAACATAACAAAGAAAATCAGCTCCACAACTTGCAGCTAAAGCTCCTCCTATTGCACTTGTAATATGATCATATCCTGGAGCAATATCTGTAACTAGTGGTCCTAAAATATAAAAAGGTGCACCATGAGTTAATTTTTTTGCGAGTAGCACATTTGCCTTAATTTCATCTATTGCCATATGGCCTGGTCCTTCTATTATAACTTGTACATTCTTTTCCCAAGCTCTCAAGGTTAATTCGCCAAGTACCATTAATTCATGAATTTGACAAGCATCAGTAGCATCATTAATGCATCCTGGCCTACAAGCATCGCCAAGACTTATTGTTAAGTCATATTTTTGACATATTTCTAGTATTTCATCAAAATGTTCATAAAAAGGATTTTCTTTTTTGTTTAATTCCATCCAAGCATATAAAAGAGATCCGCCTCTTGATACAATTTGAGTTATTCTTTTATTTCTTTTAAATACATTTGCAGTTGCGGTGTTTAAACCAGCATGAATTGTTACAAAGTCAACTCCATCTTTTGCATGTTTTTCTACAACGTCTATTAATTCTTGAGATGTAATATCTTGTAACTCTTTATCATAAAAGCCTAAAGCATCGTATATTGGAACAGTACCTATCATAGCAGTTGAGTCAGAAATAAGTCTTTTTCTAAATTCTTCAGTTTTACCAAAGGAACTTAAATCCATAACAGCTTCAGCTTTCATATCTATGGATAATTGTACTTTTTTCATTTCTTCATCAATATCACAGCAATCTTTTGAAATACCTAGGTTTACATTGATTTTTGTTTTTAAGCCTTCACCAACGCCCTCTGGATTTAATATTTTATGGTTTTTATTAGCAGGGATTACAACTACACCTCTTGCTATTTTTTCTCTTAAAATTTCTACGGGCATGTTTTCTTTTTTTGAGACTATTTCCATTTCTTTGGTTATAATTCCTCTTTTTGCAGCATCCATTTGAGTTGTATACGTCATTTTATAATCTCCTTTACATATGTGTTATATTTTGGTATAAAAAAAAGCAAGCTCATAAAGAGCTTGCAACAAAATAGCGTTGTGATAAACTCCCTACGTTGGAATTACCCAATTCAGGTTATGAGGGTCAGTGATAATATCTCTTTCTCAGCTCATAAATGAGCTCCCCTTGTTTAATTTATTTAATTATTATTTGTCTTAAGTATATTAGTAAAACAAGCTTGTGTAAAGTCTTTTTTAAATTTTCAACATTATAAGTGTATGGGTACACTACCAAAACACAATAAATATATGTTATACTCTGCCTAATAAATAATTCTTAGGGAGGTTTTTTATGGAAAGATATGAAATAAATAAAAACTTAGCTCAAATGTTAAAGGGTGGAGTAATCATGGATGTGGTCAATGTTGAGCAGGCAATAATTGCAGAAAAATCGGGTGCATGCGCAGTAATGGCACTTGAGAGAGTCCCATCAGATATTAGAAAAGAAGGTGGAGTTGCTAGAATGTCCGATCCACGAATGATTAAAGAAATAAAGGAAGCTGTGAGTATTCCAGTTATGGCTAAAGGTAGGATAGGTCATTTTGTAGAAGCACAAATTCTTCAGGAAATAGGAGTAGATTTTATTGATGAAAGTGAAGTCTTAACACCAGCAGATGAACAGTATCATATAAACAAATGGGATTTTAAAGTTCCATATGTTTGTGGAGCAAGAAATCTAGGAGAAGCATTAAGGAGAATTGGTGAAGGCGCAGCAATGATAAGAACAAAGGGTGAGGCAGGCACAGGAAATGTAGTAGAAGCTGTTAGGCACATGAGATGTATAATGGATGAAATTCGAAAAGTAAAAAATGCTCCAAAAGAAGAGTTAATGACAATAGCCAAAGAGTTTGGTGCTCCAATTAATTTAATTGAATATGTACAGGAAAATGGTAAACTTCCAGTAGTAAATTTTGCTGCAGGTGGAATAGCCACTCCAGCAGATGCAGCACTCATGATGCAACTTGGAGCAGAAGGAGTTTTTGTAGGTTCAGGAATTTTCAAAGCAGAAAATCCAGAGGCAAGGGCAAAAGCAATAGTACTCGCAACTACATATTATAATGATCCTAAGGTTGTAGCAAAAGTTTCAGAGAATCTTGGAGAAGCAATGAGCGGCCTCGAGATAAGTGAAATTAAAGAGAAGTTTGCAGAAAGAGGTTGGTAAAATTGAAAATAGGGGTTTTATCTCTTCAGGGTGGAGTTATCGAGCATATAAATCATATTACAAAACTTGGCCATGTTGGGGTAGAAATTAAGAAACTTGAAGATATGAATGGGATAGATGGAATAATCCTTCCTGGTGGTGAGAGCACAACAATAGGCAAACTTTTAAGAGAAACAAAAATGCTTATACCTTTAAGAGATAGAATTCTTTCGGGGTTGCCTGTGTGGGGAACTTGTGCTGGTATGATATTACTTGCTAAATATATCGAGGGTATTGACCAGGAATATCTTAAAGTTATGGACATAAAAGTAAGAAGAAATGCTTATGGAAGTCAAATAGATTCATTTAAAAAGAATGTTGTGATTAATGAAATTTCAAGTGAACCTATACCATTAGTGTTTATTCGAGGTCCATTAATTACTGAAATATATAATGATGCTAAAGTTATATGCAAGGCCTACGGTAATATTGTAGCAGCAAAACAAAACAATATGTTTGCTACGTCTTTTCATCCGGAACTTACTGACAACTTAGAAGTTCATAAATATTTTTTGAATATGTGCAGGTAAAAAGGTATTTTAAAGTTTATTATCAAATAATGTAAATAAATTGTAACATAAGGTTAATTTAGCATATTATATAATGTAGACAAGTCTACAAAGTGTGATAGGGAGGCGATTAACAATGTTTGCTCCTTTTATAATATGCTTAAGAGAAGGCATAGAAATTTTCTTGGTTATTATTCCTTTAGTAGTTTATTTTAACAAAAACAAACTATATGGGATGACTAAGAGTGCATTGCTAGGTGGCGCTTTAGGAACTTTTATCGCAGCTATAACTGGTTCTATAATATTCTCACAAGTTGCTTTATTAGATGGGCCTGCAGGAGAATTATTTGATGGGCTTTTGGGGATAGTATTGGCTGGCTTAGTATTATACAGTGTAGTGCTTTTAAGAAAGAATAAATCTTTTAATACAACTGCAAATCAACAATTTGTTTCATTAAGTCAAAAAGGAGTATTTATTCTTTCAGCTATAACATTTTTTAGAGAATTGTTAGAAGTAACATTATTTATTTTAACTGGTGCTACAACTGGTAATCCAATGCTAATAGCAGGTTTATCCGTATTAGGACTGGTGAGTGCAG
This sequence comes from Clostridium psychrophilum, assembly GCF_018861705.1. Classification (GTDB taxonomy): domain Bacteria; phylum Bacillota; class Clostridia; order Clostridiales; family Clostridiaceae; genus Clostridium_AD; species Clostridium_AD psychrophilum. The sequence continues at coordinate 30,973 of NZ_JAHLEC010000032.1, forward strand.
CTATAATTGTTTATGTTGTAGCTAGAGGGTTTGCGAGGCTTAATATAAGTGTATTATTTTACATCTTGAATCTATTCTTAATTGGACTTGGTGCATACTACTTTGGTGATGGTTTAGAAGTATTATTTGGTAAATATGTTCCTGAAATCTTTAAAATGGGCATATTAGTGTATGCAGTTCCTAGTTACTATTTAATGATAAAAAATGACTTGAAAAAATATATTAACTCAAATATGATAAAATAAAATATTTTTATAAATTAATATTATTCCCATACAATTTATTTTCAACAAAGTTTGAAAATGGATTGTATGGGATGTTTATTTTAAAAATATTTTAGGAACATATAATGATATTTGATTTCTTTGTGATTACAAAGAAGGAGGTTTGTATTATATATAGAATATATTATATAATACAACGTTGAGTTTTTATGTAAAATAAGGATAATTTTACTTGAAAGAAAAGCAATTATTTTAACGACATTTCAGAAGGAAAGTCTCCCACTTCTATAAGTAGGAGTTACATACCTTAACAAATAGAAAACTTCAGTGGGAGTATAAATTTCCTTCAGAAGTCGTTAATGCATCTTCTACGAAGATGCTGCAGCTCCGCAGGAGATGATTTAATGGTAATTTATATGGTTTTAAGTATAACAAGTGAAAATGATATTGTATTTATCAATATCATATTGATAAATATTATCAAGCGCTTAAAATACATATTTATATTAGTATTTCTGCAATCCTAATAGGTATTATAATAGCAGTGCCTTTAGGTATTTTATGTTATAAATGCACAAAAGTATCACAGCCTATTATGAATTTATTTAATTTTTTTCGAATCATTCCAAGCCTTGCAGTATTAGTTTTAGTTATGCCTATAATTGGAACTGGCTTCTTTCCAGCATTACTTGCACTTGTGATTTTAGCTATACCACCTATACTTATTAATACCTATTTAGGAATAAATAATATTGATGGATCGATAGAAAGTGCGAAAGGTATGGGGATGGATTATAAGAGAATGCTTCGCACAATTGAAATTCCTTTGGCAATGCCACTTATTATTACAGGGGTTAGAACCTCGGCAGTTGAAGTAATTGCTAGTGCTACCTTAGCTTCATATATTGGAGCAGGGGGCTTGGAGATTTTATTTTTACAGGTCTTGGTATGAACGATCCTAGAATATTAATAATAGGTGGGGCTTCAGTTGCATTGCTTTCGGTAACAGTGGAAATGTTGTTATTTACATTCCAACAAAGAATTACAAAATATCAAAGAGATTAAAAATATTATTATTGGAGAGTGAATAATTATGAATAAAAGACTAAAGAGTATAGTTATAGTTTCAGTACTCGCGACTTTGGTTGCAGTTTCAGGGTTAACAGGTTGTTCTAAAAAGAGTGCGCCAACGACCGATTCTAAAACAGCAGTTGTAAAAAGTAAGCCTACAATTAAAATTGGTTCAAAAGATTTTACTGAATCTTTAATTTTATCTGAATTATATACTATTGCCTTAGAACAAAAGGGATACAAAGTTGAAAGAAAATTTAATCTTAGTAGTGCAGTAGTCAATACTTCACTTGTAAATGGTGACATTGATTTTTACCCAGAATATACTGGTACAGCACTGATTTCCATATTAAAGGAGCAACCAAGGTTTGATTCAAAAGAAGTTTATGATGAGGTTGCAGCAAAATACAAGGAGAAGTTTAAATTAATATGGCTTGAACCATCGGTTGCAAATGATGGACAAGGACTAGTAATTTCTAAAAAAGCATCTTCTAAGTATAATATTCACACTATAACAGATCTTCAAAAGAACGCAGGGAAAATAAGATTTGCATCTCAAGGTCAATTTAATGAAAGAGCAGATGGAATGCAATCATTAGTAAAGACTTATGGGGCATTTAAATTTAAAAATGAAAAAATATATGATAATGGACTTAAGTATGATGTAATTCATAATGATAAGGCAGATCTTGCTGTAGCATATACAACTGAAGGACAATTAAATAAAGATGAATTTGTGTTGCTTCAAGACGATAAGAATGCATGGCCACCATATAATATAGCACCAGTTATAAGGCAGAGTATTTTGGAGGCGAATCTTGAAGTAAAGGCTATTTTAAATAATGTTACAAGAAAAATTGATAATAAAACAATAATAAAATTGAACTATGAAGTAGATGTAAACAAAAAAGAATATACGCAGGTAGCTAAAAATTTTTTTAATACACAATTAACGAAATAGAATAAGTGCATAAAGAAAGGAGGATAAATAGAATTTATGATATAAGTTCTGGAGAAATATTATTTTTTGGAGAAAATATAAAAAAACTTTCTGCAGAAAAGCATACACAAAAAATTGGCTATGTAATTCAACAAATTGGTCTCTTTCCTCATATGACAGTTGGAGAAAATATTGCAACGGTTCCTAATATATTAAAGTAGAATAAGAAAGACGTAGCACAAAGAGTTGATACATTGATGGTTTTAGTGAAAATACCTGCTAAGGATTTCAAAAAAAGATATCCAAGGCAATTGTCTGGAGGCCAGCAACAAAGAGTTGGACTTGCTAGAGCAATGGCTGCTGACCCTCAAATAATGCTTATGGATGAGCCTTTTGGAGCACTAGATGCTATAACTAGAGTGAACCTTCAAGACGAACTTGTAAAGATTCAAAAAAACTTAACAAAACTATTATTTTTGTAACTCATGATGTTAGTGAGGCTTTTAAATTAGGAGACAAAATAATTATTATGGATAAAGGAAAAATCCAACAATTTGATACTGCTTACAATATATTGTTTCATCCAGCCAATGAATTTGTTTCACGGTTGGTTTCGTCTGAGGACATTCTTCAAAAACTTAAGGTTATACATGCAGATGATGTAATGATTCCTTTCGATTTAGAACCAAATAAAGGGGACATAATAGTAAAAGAAAATGAAGATTTGAAGCATTTATTAACATATTTTTTAACGAAAAACATTGATTGTTTGATTGTTGAGAATGACAATCACGATATCGTTGGCAAAATAACATTGCAAAAATATATGTTGACATTTAAAAAAGTGACTATAAAATTTTATAGTCACTTTTTGTATTTAAAACTTATATTAAGTAGCTGGTTGTAGTATAACAAGCTCATTTCCTTTTTTGGTATCTAGCCAATTAAGAACTAAACATGAATCTAATTTTGGGTCATACATATTAACGGCCTCATCACTCATAAACATTTTAAGGTTAAAGGCTGCATATATAAAAGCTGCCTTTTTTTTATTGATGCTTGTGTATTTTCTCATATTAATCAATCCAGAGGCTGTGCCTGCTAGATTAAAAGATGGATCATAAAGACTGTTACGACTATCAGAAACAATTAGTTTAACATTCTCACGGAGTTTTGAAACTAGTTGTCTTACAAGGCTCATGCCACGTCCTTGAGGGAGATCTACTTCAATTATTCCATAGCTTAAGCTTTCACATACTTTACTCCATAATTCTCGATCACATTCTTTATCAATCTCTAAGCAATCTCCAAGGGTTATTGATTCAAGGTATCTTAAATCATGGAACACATTACAATCTTCTATCAAATCACAAAAATCTATTATAACAGGTTTATCTTCTGTAATTATAATATTATCTCCTTGAAAATCACCATGTGCATATGCTGTAAGACACACCACCTTTAAATTATCCCACACATTTTCATCGTTAAAATAATAATATGGGTTAGGTAGTAATATGTTTGTTCCATCTAAAGATATCCATTTTATATTTTTGTCTACTCCTATTGATTCAAAGGCTTGTACATATTTACTATCCATATATCTATATGAAAGTTCATTTTTGACTATTTCTACAGGAGAGATGTATTTTTTAACATGTTCTTTATTCCAAGTGAATAAAAACTTGGTTATAGCTGATATTATATTACTTTTAAGCTCGTCTTCATTTAAAATTTTATCTAAAAATGTTTCACTATTATATATATCATCCCCTGCTAAATCATATAAGTTAACATATAATATTGCCTTGCTTTTATCATGAATTTTATAACTAGATATAAGTTTAGCGATATATTTCTGCATATTGTTTTTTGAAGCTTGTTCATAGGCTTTTTGAAATACTTCTCCTTCGTTGTTTTTAGTTACCTTTAAGATACCAACCCTATTAGCAGATCCATATTCAACCATGAATACTCCTGCTTCAGACCTTCCACTTTTAAATGTTTTTAGAACATGAAAAGGAGCAATTTTATCTTTAGAATCTTCACCAATTTTATTGATTTGATTTATTACATCTGCAATTTTCATAGGTTATATTAGCTTGTATTAGTACTAAAAGTACCAAACTCACTAAATCATCACTTCCTTTTTCTTATACTCTTTTTAAAAAAACTTAATTAAATATATTATATTATAATCACTAAGAATACACAAATTATTAGTGACTATAATTTAAAATTAATGAGTTGTTATTTATATTGGAAATATTAGTAAGAAGAAGAAACATGTATGTACCTTCTGTAATTTTATATTATTAAAAATAGGAAGACAAAATTAGTACAATAAATTTTAAAATTGTATACCTTAAGTATAAAAGCAGAGTCGATTAGAAGTATCAACTCTGTTTTTATGTTATTAATTTTATTAATGACAGTCATGTTTATGCTTATGGTGATGATGATGTTTATGATGATGGTGATGGTGGTGATGCTTATGATGATTATGATGTTTTTTTTCACACTTTGACATAACATAGCTCCTTATCATTGGTCAATATATGATATGTATGTTAATTCAATATGACACTAAATGTATGTTATATCTTATACTCCGCACAATGTATTACAAAAGGCCTACATTTATTTTCAGAGCTTTTTTACTGGATTTTTATTAAAAACAGTACCTTTAAATATTTTTCAAATGTATCTGTACAAAATTCTTTAAGGCGTAGCCTATAAAATTAATACCTTAAAATCAAAACAATATTTTATTAGTAATGCTAAACATGAAAATATTCTTTATATTTATTCATTCCAACAAAATACTTTCTCAGGTATACCCAGATATTGTAACAACTTCTTATGACTTTCCGAGATTGGATGAGCTAAAGAGCGATATTTCTTACCTTCAAACGAAACCACCTTAACACCTAGCCCGGTGTTAAAAAATCTTAATATAGCTGTTGATTTACACTTTATCTTATCCTAAGTTTTACAAATTAATTTATCTAGTTAAATCATGGATTTGCACATATATTTATCCGATTTACATAATAATTTAACCGGAATTTA
>NZ_JAHLEC010000033.1 GCF_018861705.1 Clostridium psychrophilum
TATTCCATAGTGATTATCCTCCTGTGTGTTTTAGTTTAGGCGATTAAAGCATAACACAGAATTAATCCACTATGGATTTCTTATTGGTTCAACTTCATTTTACAACAGGTCTAAATAAAATAAATGAAAATTATTAATTATAAAATCAATCTAAAGAATAAGTGGAGGTTATATTATACAACAGACACCAAATTCTAATAGGCTTCATATAGCTATATTTGGAAAAAGAAATGTAGGAAAATCAAGTTTAATAAATGCACTTACGTCGCAGGATATTGCATTAGTCTCTAGTTTGGCAGGAACCACAACAGATCCAGTTTATAAGGCGATGGAATTACTTCCAATAGGACCTGTTGTTCTTATAGATACTGCAGGTCTTGATGATGAAGGGGAAATAGGCGAACTTAGAATTAAAAAAACTAAAGAAGTTATGGATAAAACAGATTTAGCACTTTTAGTTATAGATGGTAAGGAAGAAGATTTATCATTTGAAAAAGTATGGTACGAGGACTTAAAACAAAGAAAAATACCAGTAGTAGGTGTAATAAATAAAATTGACGAAAATGACGTATCAATAGAAAAGATTAAGAAGGCAATAGATATATATTTTGTTAAGGTTAATGCTAAGGATAGATTAAATATTAATGGATTAAAAAAAGCAATTATGGCTGCTGCACCAATGGATTTTGAAAAGAGTACAATTGTTGGAGACATAGTAAAACCAAAGGCAAAAGTTTTGGTAGTGGCACCACAAGATATTCAAGCACCAAAAGGGAGGTTGATTCTTCCACAAGTTCAAATAATAAGAGATCTTCTTGACAATGATGCAATGGCACTAGTAGTAAAGGATAGTGAACTTGAAAATATTCTAGCATCTTTAAATGAGAAGCCGGATTTAGTAATCACGGATTCACAAGTATTCAAAAAGGTTAATTCTATAATACCAAAAGATATACCACTTACTTCTTTTTCTATACTTATGGCTAGGTATAAAGGAGATTTAAATACCTTAGTTAAAGGAGCTAGAGCTATAGATACATTGAAACCAGGTGATAAGGTTCTTATCGCCGAAGCTTGTACTCATCATCCACTTGAAGGGGATATAGGACGAGAAAAACTTCCTAAGTGGCTTGAAGAAAAGGTAGGTGGGAAGCTTGATATAACAATCTGTGCAGGAAGTAGTTTGCCGGAAGATTTAAGTGAATACAAATTAATAGTTCATTGTGGAGCTTGTATGTTTAATAGACAGCAGTTAATGTCAAGAATTAAAAAGGCTAATGCATTAGAATTACCTATTACTAATTTTGGTATAGCAATAGCCCATATAAATGGTATATTGGATAGAGTGCTTAGTGCTTTTGAGTAAAAATTTTAAGCATAAATTGTATTATAGCTAATATTATTTATAATCACAGAAATTAAAAAACAGATGAAATAAAGAGTTTATAAAAGAATTTATTTTAATCTTTTGGTTATAATAGTTTAGGTAAACGGTAAGTTGTTAAAACTATATACAATTATGTTAAATATATGTAGAAATCAAGAACTTATTGTATTTATAAATTTGAGATTATTATGGATATAATCAAATAAATGTAGACAAAAATAATTTTAAGGATTAATATAAAATTAAATTTGTTTATTGATTATATAATTTAAAGTTTAAATATATAATAGTATAAATTAATAATTGAAAGGAGAACATTAAATGAAGAAGAGAATATATATTGATGGAATGAGTTGTTCAAATTGTGTAAGTCATGTAAAGGAAGCATTATTAGATATCGGTGCATCTAAAGTGAAGGTTATTTTAGAGGAAAAATATGCAACAGCAGAATTTGATGATGAAGTAACCGATAATGACATCACTGATGCTCTTGAAGAAGTAGGATATGAAGTAACTGAAGTAGAAGAGGATTAACATATAAAAGGTCTACCAAATTGGTAGACCTTTTTAGCGTAAAAGTTCTATAATTAATTAAAAAAATTTTAACTGAGCACTTATTTTTTTATTTTCTATTTCTAAAATAACATAAGAATACCATTGTTCATGTCTTTTACAAGAAGGTGAACCAGGGTTTATCATTAGTATCTTGTTTTTAGTTACAATAAGTGGCTGATGACTGTGCCCAAAGATGATTATATCTACTTTATCATCAATAAATTTATCGTACGCTGTGTTTAGTGTACTTTTACTATTACCATGTCCATGGCATAGGCCAATTTTATATCCCTCCAAAGATAAAATTATCTTTTCATTTAACAAATCTCTGATGCATTTTTTATCATTATTCCCCCATACTCCAACAAAGTTTTTGTGCTCTATCAATTTGGATAAAAGAGTAGAAGATACATAATCACCTGCATGAATTATCATATCAGTTTCCCTAAATAAATTGTCTATTAAATTAAAAAGCTTATCGCTATGTTTTTTAACATGAGTATCAGATAATATTGCAATTCTTATATTTCATCACCTTCTAATATTATATTATTCTATTTCATATTATGCTTTGTCATATAGATAGGGCACATCTATACAGAAATATTATCTTATTTACTTGTTATTGCCTTGATGTGAATCTTTATGCAAATTACTTTTATTTACATTATGTAATTTTAATGTTATAACATTTCTGTTATAATTATTTTGTATATTAAAAGAATAGTTTTTTTAAATTTATTGAATTTTTTATATGTTTGATAAAGAGTTAGGAGAAAAAATGGAAAAATCTAAAGAGTTAACATTAGTTTATGAGGAAAATGGAATTAATGTAAAAAATGAAAAGTCACTACATTCATCTATTAAACAATGGTATGTAACTGCTGGTGACAGATTTGAAGTGAAAATAGATAAATATGTAATCGACTTAGTGAGAGAAGATTCATTAATTGAAATACAAACAAAAAATTTTAGTGCAATTGGTAATAAACTCAGAGATTTGGTTAAGTATAATAAGGTTATGTTAGTACATCCTATAGCTGTTGAGAAATATATAGTAACAACTGAATGTACAAATCAAGTAATTAGTAGAAGAAAATCACCTAAAAAAGGCAAATTAGTAGATTTGTTTGATGAATTAATTAGAATACCGGATTTAATAGTAGAAGATAATTTTATATTAGAAATATTAATGATTAAAGAAGAAGAGATAAGGTGCAAGGATGGTAAAGGAAGTTGGAGAAGGAAAGGTATAAGTATAAAGGATAGGAAGCTTTTAGAAGTAGTTGAGAAAGTTACATTCAAAAAAGAAAAAGATTTCCTAATATTTTTACCAAATGAACTACAAGAAAATTTTACAAATAAAGATTTGGCTAAAGCATTGAAAGTTACTGTATTTAAAGCCAGAAAGATTACCTACTGCTTAAAAAAAATGAAAATAATAAAGGAAGTTGGAAAGCTTAAAAATGAACTTATATTCGTAAAATCATAGAAATAAATGAATCTAGTATTATTAGGAGATGGAATTTATGGATAAGAAAAGAGTCTACATTACTAGAAGAATTCCAAGTGGGGCCATTAGCCTTTTACAAAAGCATTTTGATGTGGAAATTAATCCATATGACAGAGCTTTAATAAGAGAGGAATTAATGGACAAGGTAAAAGGCAAGGACGCAGTTTTGTGCCTTCTGACTGACAAAATTGATAAAGATGTAATTGAGGCAGCTGGATCAAGATGTAAGATATTTGCTAACTATGGCGTGGCATGCAATAATATTGATATAGCTAAGGCTACTAGAAGTGGTGTAATAATCACAAACACACCAGATGTGCTAAATGATGCTACTGCTGATCTTGCATGGACACTTCTTATGGTAGTATCTAGAAGGATTGTTTCAGCAGATAAATTTACAAGGAATGGTGCTTTTCAATCTTGTGATCCAATGATGTTTCTTGGTCGTGAAATAACTGGTAAAACATTAGGACTTGTAGGAGCTGGGAGGGTTGGTTTTAATTTTGCAAAGAAAGCAAAGGCTTTTGATATGAAGATACTTTATACTGATATAATTAGGAACTATAAAATAGAAAAAGAATTAGGTGCTATCTATGTGGATAAAGAAACATTATTAAAACAGGCTGATTTTATTTCGTTGCACGTTCCACTTTTGCCATCTACTATTCATTATTTAGGTAAGAAAGAATTCTCTATTATGAAGAACACCTCAGTTATTGTTAATACATGTTTTGGAGCCGCTATTGATGAAAAAGCATTAGTTGAAGCTCTTAAACGTGGTGAAATATGGGGGGCTGGACTTGATGTATTTGAACATGAACCTAATATTGAGCCAGAACTTCTAGATATGTATAATGTTTCAATTGTTCCTCATATATCGTCAGCTACGATGGAAACAAGAACAAATATGGGATTAGTTGCAGCTGAAAACATTATCAAAGTGCTAAATGGCGATAAGCCAGAAAATTGTGTTAATTTAGAAGTGCTAAAATAATTTTATTTTGATATATGAACATAATTTTAAAAGCGCTTACATTTGGATTAGTGAATGTAAACGCTTCATTTTAATAAATTAATATTTGCAGTGGTCACTCATTGTTGCACTAAATAATTATTAATAGTTTATAAAAGTGGTACTTTTATAAACATATTTTTCATACAATATATTTGTAGTAATATGCACTCTTTTTTGTTTTCTAAGCAATTACATATAAGCGTTTAAATATATATTAATAGAAGGAGGGTTTTCTATGAATGTAGATTTTAAAAAGGTATTACAGAAAGCTGAGGAGTATAAAGGTGATATATCAAGGTTTCTTCGTGACATGATTGCTATTCCTAGTGAAAGCTGTGATGAGGCTAAAGTCATTGAGAGAATAAGAAAAGAGATGCAAAAGGTTGGCTTTGATAAGATAGACATAGATAAAATGGGAAACATAATTGGAACTATTGGACATGGAAAACATGTAATAGCTATGGATGCACATATAGACACAATAGGCATTGAAGATAAGAATCTATGGCAGTATGATCCATATAAAGGATACGAGGATATGGAGGTAATTACAGGATGTGGCGGCAGTGACCAAGAGGGTGGTATGGCCTCTATGGTCTATGCTGCAAAAATAATTAAAGATTTAGACATGGTAGATGATTATACTTTGCTTATTACAGGCACAGTACAAGAAGAAGACTGTAGTGGACTTAGTTGGCAGTATATGATAAATGAAGATAAACTTCAGCCAGAATTTGTTGTGATTGCTCAGCCTACTTCATGTAATATATATAGGGGACATCAAGGGAAGATGGAGATAAAAGTAATTACTCATGATTTAGATTGTCATGAATGTGTATTAAAGAGAGAAAATAATACGATTTGTAAAATGTCTCCAATAATAGATGATCTGAAAAAACTCAATGAAATGCTTCATTATGATGAGTTCTTGGGTAAAGGAACATTGGCTGTTTCAGAAGCATTTTTTACTTCTTCTTCAAGATATACAGTGGCAGACAGTTGTACTATCTCAATAGATAGAAAATTAACTAATGGAGAAACATATGTTGATGCATTAGAACAAATAAGAAATCTTATCTCAATTAAAGATATGAATGCTGAAGTTTCCATGTATGATTACGAGAAGCAATCGTATAAGGGGGTTGTCTATCCGACAGCCGCTTATTTTCCATGTTGGGTCTTAAACGTTAATCATCCTGTTTGCGAAACTTTAGTAGAATGTTATAAAGCATTATTTAATAAGGAACCTTTAGTTGATAAAGGAATTTTCTTAACAAATGGAGTTTCTATTATGGGAAGGTACGATATACCTTGTATTGGATTTGGGCCAGGTCATGAGGCGGAAGTACATTCTCCAAATGAGAGGACTTGGAAAAATGAGTTAGTAAAGGCAGCAGCTATGTATGCAGTTATTCCTAGTTTATATGTAGGTAGAGTAGAAAAGGATTAATAGAAGTTTTATTTATGATAGCATATCACCCTCTTTATTAATTGATTTTATTTCCAAGTCAACTATTCTAGCTTAATATGATTGTGATGCCAATCATATTAAGCTAGAAGTTTTTCAAGAGAACATACATACTTAACAATCCTATTTTATAAGATTGCTACATAATCAGCTAGTCATGAAAAATTTACTCTTTTTACAGTTTTATTTGTAAACATTAAAACAATGTTACCTATTCTAAATGATAAAAAGAATAGATAGCATTGTATTTTCAATGGTGGCATAGGTTATACTAAAAAAATGATTATAAATCTACTAAAGTTTTAAGTTGCTATCCATCATTTCTTAATCTGATTTTAATGTTAAAAATATATAATATAAAATATAAAAAGTATATAAAATAAAGAATTATAAAAGGAGAAAATATGGATATTTTAATTAACGTTATAAATGGGTTAATGCATATTGATAAGTATTTAGCGCTAATAATACAGCAGTATGGAATATTAACCTATGCTATTTTATTTGTTATTATATTTATTGAAACAGGGTTGGTTGTTACACCATTCTTGCCAGGCGATTCAATGCTATTTGCAGCAGGAGCACTAGCGGGAATTGGATCAATGAATATAGTTACTCTTCTTATAGTAGTATATCTTGCAGCGGTACTTGGGGATACGGCTAATTATCATATTGGTAAAAAAGTTGGAAATAAAATACTAGCAAAAGAAGAAGTAAAGTTTATTAATAAAGAGTACTTAATAAAAGCTCAGACATTTTATGAAAAACATGGTTCTATGACTATAGTTGTAGGAAGGTTTATTCCCATAATTAGAACGTTTGTGCCATTCGTAGCTGGAGTTTCCAAAATGAATTACTCGAATTTTATATTATACAATATAATTGGGGGAGGAGTATGGGTAAGTTTATTTTTAGGCGGCGGTTACTTATTTGGTAATCTAAATTTTGTAAAGAATAATTTTTCTTATGTTTTAATAGTAATAATAATAATATCTCTATTGCCTGGAATTATAGTGTTTATAAAAGAAAAAAGAAATAAACAAAATGATAATGAAAACAAAATAATCATTTGATTTTTGTTATTTTAAAATAATAATAATAATTAAAAAAATTGATATTCACAAAATATAAACATAATTTAATATATATTTAGTAGAGTTCTATAGTATAATAAAAAAGCAGTCATTTAATGATTGCTTTTTTGTATATCATTGTTTAACGATATTTCAGAAGGAAAGTATCCCACTTCTATAAGTGGGAGGATAACAATTGAAAATTGTTATCTATTCCAGATAACTACAAAGGGGGTAAATCTCCTTCTGAAGTTGCTGTAGTTACATAGAGGAGATGATTCATCTTCTTCGAAGCTGTTACAGCACCTCAGGTGATGATTTAATCGATTATTTATGAAAATAAATTTAACATAATAGATAATTTTAAGGTTCTAATATTATAGAATAATATCTAATAAGAAAAGGGATGATGAGCATGAAAAAAACAAGAAAAAGGAAAAAAAACAAAATGAGTTCAGGTAAACTTTTTTTATTATTTATACTATTTGAAGTCGTTTTTACAGCGATTACTGGACCTTTTACGCTTTATTATGGTCCGTTTAAAAATGTGAAAACCACAGTTGTAGGAGCAGCAATGACTACTTATTCATTGCAATGGCTCGCAACAACATTTTTATCAGATGAAAAAATAAAAGAAATTATGAGTGAACAAAAAGTGCAATCTTTAGTTCAGAATAACTTAGAAGGTGTAGATTCTGGAGTAGTTGTAAAAAATGAAAATGATAATAGCATTGAAAGATATGATGTATCAGGTATTAAATTTAAGGGGTATTTATTAGTAGTCAATGATCCAACTAGGATAAAAGTAGGTTATAGTAGTAAGCTAGGTACAGAAGGGGAACTAACTAGTGATATTGCAAAGGATAATAATGCTATTGCGGCAATTAATGGCGGTGGGTTCACAGATGAATCAACTGGGTCAAAATGGACAGGAACTGGAGCAAATCCAGCTGGAGTTATAATAAGTGGTGGAAAAACTATTTACGATGGTGTAAAGAATGAAAATGAGAAAAGAGAAACTGTAGCATTAACTCAAACAGGAAAGCTATTAGTAGGTCCTTATTCTACTAAACAAATGGGAACATTTGGGGTAACCGAAGCAGTATCTTTTGGACCGGCAATGATAGTTAATGGACAGAAAATGATAACTAAAGGAGATGGGGGTTGGGGCATTGCACCTAGAACTTGTATTGCGCAAAGAAAAGATGGAGCAATATTATTGTTGGTAATCGATGGTAGAGAGCTACGAAGTATAGGTGCTACTTTAAAAGAGGCACAAGATATAATGTATGAATATGGAGCTTATAATGCCACTAATTTAGATGGAGGTTCATCATCAACTATGTTTTATGATGATGAAATTATAAATAATCCTTGTGATAGTTTGGGTGAAAGATCTGTTTCCTCAATTATATATGTAACTAAAAAGTAAAAAGAAAGACAAAATAAGATATATTTTATTCTGAGAGGACACTATTATTTATTATGTATACTTAGGAGGAAAGCACATGGCAGATGCATTAAAAGACATGTATAATGATGAGTTTTTGCGAAAGTTTGCTAAAAAAGTTCATGAAGTCTATGGCATATTTGATATTGAAAAATTTATATCTATTACAATAGATGATACATGGGACGAACTTAAATTAATGGCTAGAATGTGCCGAATTACTGAGACACTCCGGTTGAATCTCCCACAAAAATATGAAGATGCAATCGAAATATTGTTTGCTATTGATGAATCCTGTGTTGGTTTCCCATATCTATTTTTCCCTAATTTTGTTGCAATGTATGGTCAGTCTAATGAAAATTGGGAGCTTTCTATGGTAGCATTGGAAAGGTTTACTATAAGGTCATCTTCGGAATTTGCTGTGAGGGCGTTTATTATGCGTGATCAAAGGAGAATGATGTCACAGATGATAGAGTGGTCAAAAAGTAGTGATGAAAATGTACGAAGACTTTCGAGTGAGGGTTGCCGTCCACGGTTACCGTGGGGAGTAGCACTTACTGAGTTCAAAAAAGACCCAAGCATCGTAATTTTTGTGTTAGAGCAATTAAAACGGGATCCTTCTTCTTATGTACGCAAGAGTGTTGCTAATAATTTAAATGATATTTCTAAGGATAATCCCTTAGTTGTGGTTGAAATAGTAAGGCGTTTAAAAGGGGTTAATGCATATACCGATTGGATACTAAGGCATGGATGTAGGACATTAATACGTAAAGCATATCCGGAAATAATGAATATATTTGGATATGGGGAGCTTTTAAATAGACCTATTACTAGCAGTGCTTCTTTATCTGTAAACAATTCTGAGTTAAAAATTGGAGGGAGTTGTGAGCTGAAATATAACCTTTGCATTCGTGAGGGTGAACCTATACATATACGCATTGAATATGCGATTGATTTTGTAAAGGCAAGGGGAAAGATTTCACGTAAATTATTTTTTTTGTCCGATAAGACGGTGGTTGGTGGAAAATGTCTTACAGGAACAAGAGTGCACAGATGGGTTGACCTTACAACTCGAAAGCATTATCCAGGGGAACATCGAATTTCAATATTAATTAATGGAAATGAGGTAGCATTTACAGTAATGACACTAAACCCTTGACAATTCTTAGCTAAATGGACTATATGGTATATAGAATTATTCCCTCAGACTAATTATAATAGTTTTGGGGAATTTTTAATCTAATTGCCTATCATTAGATAGAAAAATAGATATAAGTATTCTTATAATTAATAAGATAATATTAATGATTTCTTAATCTGTTTTTAATCTTACAAATATAGAATGTTTAATATAGAGCAAGATAGAGTTTGAAGAATTAGAAACTTTACTATAATAAGTATGGGGTACCAAGGGGGCATTAAAGTGTATTTTAATATAGGGAAAAGAATAGATAAATTTGATAATTATATTCTATTTATTATTAAAAAATATGTACATAACAGATATTTAGATATTATAATGCCAATAGTAACACTAACTGGGAATATAGGAACTATATGGTTTATAATAGCTATTTTCTTAATTTTTGATAAAACGTATCGATTAATTGGAAATTCAATAATCTTAACATTATTTATAGGCACGATTGTTGGAGAAGGAATAATAAAACACACAGTAAGACGAACTAGACCTTGTAATAAGAGCTTTGAGGTTAATAGACACACTCCAAAGCCAATATCATATTCTTTTCCTTCGGGGCATACTTTATCATCTTTTGCTGCTGCAGAAATGCTTTCTTTGTATTTTGTACAATATAGATTGTTATTTATGTCAATAGCATTTTTAATAGCATTATCAAGACTATACCTATATGTGCACTATCCAACGGATGTTATAGCGGGATTTGCAATTGGTGTTTTATGTTCCAAAATAATATTTTTTATTTTACAAGAAGGATATGTTCAAAGGTTCTTTATTTTTAAAAACCTCATCTAATCAAAGCTTAATTATTTTATAAAATAACCACCTTAGGATACTAATATTAGTAATAAAACTATAACTATTATAATAGAATAAAAAAGAGTTAATATTAAAGAAATAGGTGTGTTAAAAATAGGGTAAGAGCCCAAATATGGATTGAAGGGTGGAGAATATTTTGAAGGTTATAGTAATTGGTGGTGGATGGTCTGGCTGCAGCGCAGCAATCACAGCTAAAAAAGCTGGTGCAGAGGTAGTTTTATATGAAAAAACGGATATGCTTTTAGGCCTTGGAAATGTTGGTGGTATAATGAGAAATAACGGAAGATTTACTGCGGCAGAAGAGTTAATTGCATTAGGCGCAGGAGAGTTTATACATCTAACTGATGAAAATAGTAAGCATAAGAATATTGATTTTCCCGGACATAAACATGCGTGGTTATACGATGTAAACAAAATTGAACCTGCAGTGGCAAGATATTTAAAAACTTCGGATATTGAAGTAAATATGCTATCTAGGGTAGTAGATGTTAAGAAAGAAAACAATAAAATAAAAGGAATTTATTTAGCAGATAAACAATATGTTGAAGCTGATGAATTCATAGAAACTACTGGTTCGGCAGGTCCTATGGGCAATTGTGTAAAATACGGGAATGGATGTGCAATGTGTATTCTGAGATGCCCAGCTTTTGGTGGAAGAGTAAGCATAAGTAATAAGGCAGGCATTGAAGATTTAATGGGAGAAAGAGAAGACGGTGCTTATGGAGCTTTTAGTGGTTCAGGTAAACTAGCTAAAGGTTCATTAGATAAAAAAATTGTGAAACAACTAGATGAAACAGGAGTGGTTATTGTAAAAGTTCCAGAAGAAGATGTAAATTTAGACAAACTTAATCTAAAGGTATGTCAGCAATATGCTCTAAAAGAATTTGCAGAAAATATAATTCTAATAGACACAGGTGATGTTAAGCTCATGACCCCGTTTTATCCTTTAGAAAAGTTAAGAAAAATCAAAGGATTTGAAAATGCTAAGTATGTAGATCCTTATGCTGGTGGGATAGGTAATTCTATAAGATATCTATCTATAGCACCAAGAGAAGATAGTATGAAGGTTATAGAGATAGATAATTTATTCTGTGCTGGTGAGAAAGCAGGTCTATTCATAGGTCACACTGAAGCAATGATAACAGGAGCTTTGGCTGGGCACAATGCAATAAAAAGTTATTTAAAAAAGCCCCTTTTGGTATTACCAAGATCTTTAGCTGTTGGAGACATAATTGCTACTGCTAATGAAAAAATAAAATCAAAAGATGGAAGAAAGATTAGGTTTACGTTTGCGGGAGCGACATATTTTAAGCGGATGCAGGAACTTGGACTTTACACTACAGATATAGATGTAATTAAGAGTAGGGTGGAAAACGTAAATTTAACAGGTATATTCAATAAAAAATTTATATAGAGTAAGTTAATTAATGAGCGTTATGTTGCTCATAGTATAAAATAAGTTCTACATGGGCAAGACCATGTAGAACTTATTTTTAATTTGAATATCTTTAAAAATGTAGTTAATTATATATAGCATAGGTAATCTTTTGGAACAAAAAATTATAACTTGAACTATATAAAAAAAAAACAAAGCAAAACAAGAAATATAGAAAAATACAATAACTTATAAAATAGATATATAATGAGCATATAAGAAAATGAATGATACAATATCACATTTAAGACCTAAAAATACTATTTTTGAGTATATTAGGTCATAAATAGACTTATTAAGAATTGAAATCATCAAATTAATGCTATATAATAGATAAATATTGAATTGTTAAAGTATAAAATGGAGGTGGTTTTGTGTTTTCTAAAATAAGAGAACTGTTAATAGGTAAAACGCTAAAAACAGAAGAATTAGCAGGAGAAAAATTAAATGTTTTTTGGGGATTGCCTATATTATCTAGTGATGCCGTTTCTTCTGTTGCATATGCAGGAGAAGAAATTTTATATGTGCTAATTGGAGTTTTAGGTCTTTTGGCATATAAATATATGTTTTATGCTGCATTATGTGTTGTAATATTATTAATTATACTTGTTTTATCCTACAGGCAGACTATTGATAGTTATCCATGTGGCGGTGGTTCATATATAGTTGCAAAAGATAATCTTGGTGTAATTCCAGGGCTTACTGCAGGAGCATCACTTACTGTAGATTATGTATTGACAGTTGCTGTTAGTATAAGTGCTGGAACTGCCGCAATAACATCGGCTATGCCATCATTGCTCAATCATAAAGTAGCTATAGCCCTTATAATGTTATTACTATTAACAATAGGTAATTTAAGAGGAGTAAAGGAATCATCTAAACTTTTCGGAGTTCCAACGTACTTATTTATAGTTTCTTGCGTAGTACTTATTTTAACTGGTATTATAAGGCATTTTATTTTTGGATATTCACCAGTACCTATGTACCAAATTCCAAAACAAATAGGTGACATTACATTGTTCCTATTTCTTAGGGCATTCGCTTCAGGATGTACGGCATTATCAGGAGTTGAAGCAGTAAGCAATGGTATACCTAATTTTAAAGAACCATCTCAAAAAAATGCAAAGGCTGTTTTGGCATTACTAGCTTGTTTAGTTTTGTTTATTTTTGGTGGATTGTCTTTTCTAGCAACAATTTATCATCCACTTCCTGATATGAATGTGACAGTATTTGCTCAAATAGCTCAGCAAGTTTTTGGAAAAGGAATTATGTTTTACATCATACAAATTACAACTGCATTTGTTTTAGTAATGGCTGCAAATACAGCCTATGCAGGGTTACCTTTGTTACTTTCTCTAATGGGACAAGATGGATATGTTCCAAGACAGTTTTCACAAAGAGGAAAAAGACTAAGCTTCTCAAATGGAATAATATTACTTGCAGTTGCTGCTGGGTTGCTAATTATTGTATTTAAAGGTGACACGCATTTACTTCTACCATTATATGCAGTAGGCGTATTTTTATCATTTACACTATCACAGGTTGGAATGTTCTTAAGATGGGAAAGAAGTAGAACAACTGGGTGGAAACACAAAGCCTTTATAAATGGGTTAGGTGCTATTGTAACGTTTATTACAGTAATACTTATAGGCATAACAAAATTTTCTAAGGGAGCATGGTTAGTTTTTATTATAATACCGTTGCTTGTTTATTTTATGGTAAAGATTAAAAATCATTATAACCATGTAGTAGAACAAATTAAATTATCAAATTATCAAAGACCTAATGTTGGAATGAAAACAAATAATGATCAACATGTAATAATTCTTTTAGGTACATTAAATAAGTCGTTTTTAAAGTCATTAAATTGTGCTAATAGTTTATCACAAAATGTAGTGGCATTTCATGTATCGATTGACCCTGAAGTTACTGAAAAATTAAAAAGAAAATGGAAAGAATACAATCCTGGAATCCCATTAATAATAGAACATTCGGCTTATAGAGATGTGCTGGGACCATTAATTGATTTTATAGAATCTGAAGACCGTGCTTCTAAGCATGGCGAAACGGTAACGGTTGTACTATCACAGTTTGTTATAACTAAGTGGTGGCACAATATGCTTCATAATCAAACAGGATATTTTATAAAGAGCATGTTGTACAAAAATAGAAATGTAGCAGTGCTTACGGTACCATATATAATAAAGGAGTAGAAAAAAACCTTAGTTTATGCTAAGGTTTTTTTGTTCCATTAAAATTTTTACTTACTAAAAAAGCTTGCACCAATTGCTGTAAAATTATAATTTTGTGTATGTAATTAGAAACTTTTTTAAATGACTTTATAAAACCACTTGAATAATTTTGTAATTAACATTATACTGATATCATAAATAAAAAAGGGATACCAATAACAAAACTATAATTATGTATTACTATTATGTAACCGATACCATTAATTTAAGAAAATCCAGGAATAAAGTAAATAGTTATTTTAAATAAGTATAATGAGAAAGGAAGGAATATATATGAAATTTTTAGGAATTGATTTAGGAACGTCCTCAGTTAAAATTATTATAATGAATCAGAGTGGTGATATTGTTGATAGCACTTCTAAAGATTATGATGTAAGTTTTCCTAAGGAGGGATGGGCAGAGCAAAATCCGGAAGATTGGTGGGAAAGTACTAAACAAGGTATTAAAGAATTATTATGCAATGGTAATATAAAGAGCGAAGATATTACTGGAATAAGTTTTAGCGGACAGATGCATGGTTTAGTTCTACTTGATAAAAATGAAAAAGTTTTAATGCCTGCTATTTTATGGTGTGATCAGAGAACACAAAAACAATGTGACTATCTAAATAATAAATTTGGTCAGGATAAGCTCTCAAAATATACAGGTAACAAGGCATTGACAGGATTTACATTGCCAAAGGTACTATGGGTTAAAGAAAATAAACCAGAAATATATAAGAAAATAGCTCATATGATGCTTCCGAAGGACTTTATAAGCTTTAAACTTACTGGAAACTATTCAACAGATGTATCAGATGCATCAGGTACCTTAATGTTTGATGTTGAGAATCGAAAATGGTCAAAAGAAATAATAGACATTTTTGAAATTGACAAGGAAGTTTTGCCAAAGGTCTATGAGTCATGGAAAGGTGTAGGAAATATATCTTCACAAGCAGCTAAGGAAACTGGGCTGTCTACTAAGACATTAGTTATGGCTGGTGCTGGAGATCAAGCGGCTGGAGCAGTTGGATCGGGCACAGTAGAGACAGGCATATTGTCAGTTGCACTTGGGACCTCAGGAGTAGTTTTTGCTTGTGATGAAAAATTTTCTGTAGATAGGGAAAATAGACTACACTCTTTTTGTCATTCAAATGGAAAATGGCATCAAATGGGAGTTATGTTATCTGCTGCATCCTGTTTGAAATGGTGGGTAGAGAATGTTAATATAGATATTAAAGAAGATGCTTTTAACAAATTATTGTGTGAGGCTGAAAATGCTCCAGTAGGTAGTAATAAATTATTATTTTTGCCTTACCTTATGGGAGAAAGAACTCCTCATAATGACCCAAATGCAAGAGGGAGCTTTATAGGGCTTAACATAACTCATAAAAGAGGTGATATGACAAGAGCAATTTTGGAAGGCGTTTGTTTTGGACTAAGGGATTCCCTAGAGATATTAAGAAGTTTAAATGTAGAAGTTAAGGAAGTAAGAGTTAGTGGCGGAGGATCAAAAAGTAAACTTTGGAGACAAATACTTGCAGACATTTTCAATTTAGATGTGCTTGTAACTAATTCTAAGGAAGGTCCAGCATATGGCGCATCAATATTAGCGGCTGTTGGATGTGGATTGTATGAGAGCGTTGATGAAGCTTGTAAACAGTTAATAAAAATAACAGACATAGTTGAACCAATAAAAGTCAATGTAGAAAAATATGATAAGTTATATAAAATTTATACGCCATTATATAGTTGTTTAGAAGAAAAATTTGAAGAACTAAATAAAATAGAAATCTAAAGATTACGAATGATATGTTTATAGACAATATCTAAAACATTAATTAACAAAAGCAATATTATGATATAATAAGCTAACGAAACGGGTGTTATAAGATGACAAACTTAAAAATGACTAATCAGGAAACAATAAGGATAACAAATCAGAAAAAGATAATTCAATTGTTATACAAAGAAAAACAGCTTACAAAACAGGTAATATCTAAAACTATTAAAGTAAGTATTCCAACAGTTATAAGTAATGTTAGGGAACTTATAAAACAGGGATTTTTAGATGAAACCGAGGTGGGGGAATCTTCTGGTGGAAGAAAACCTGCAATTGTTAGATTTTTACCTAACGGCAGATATTCATTTGGAGTACTTGTGTCAAAAGAACAAGTTAGGATTATTTTGACTAACTTAGATTTCAATGTAATAGATGAAAGAATTATTGATGTTGCTGATAAAATGGGTGATTTTAATAGTGTTATTGTAGAAATTTCAGAAAAAATCACTAGTATTATTAGTACAAACAATATACCATTAGATAAAATATTGGGAGTAGGTTTTTCTTTACCAGGTACAGTAAATGAAGAGGAGTTATTTCTAAAAAATGCACCAAATTTAAAGCTGAAAAATATATGTTTTAAAAAGTTTGAATGTGATTTTCCAGTCCCATTATTTGTAGAAAATGAAGCTAATGCATCAGCATATGCAGAAGCATTTATAAATTTTAATTATGGTAAAAGTAGTTTAGTTTTTATATCCATAACGGAAGGTATTGGTACGGGTATAATAATTACAGATAATCTTTATAAGGGTTACAATAAGCGCGCGGGGGAATTTGGCCACATGACTATAATAAAAGACGGGAAAAAATGTAATTGTGGCAAAAGAGGATGTTGGGAATTGTATGCTTCTAAAAAAGCATTATTGGATGAATATAAAAAAGCATATAATACTAAAAATGATAGTTTGAAGGATTTTATGGAGATGTCAAAAACAGATGATAAGGCAAAAAAAATATTAAATACCTATTTAGATTTTTTAGCAGAAGGTATAAAAAATATAATATTAACATTAGATCCAGGATGCATAATTATAGATGGGGAAATATCTGATTATAAGAGTCTTATTGAAACGGAACTAAATGATAAAATATTTCAACAAAATGATTTTTATGATAAAAAAGAATGTAATGTATCATTTTCTAATTTAAAGGGTAATGCATCTATATTTGGTGCAGCGCTTTTGCCAATGAGAAAATTATTTTTTTATAATGAAAGAGTAAACTAGTTATTATTAAAACATTTGTTTATGTAAAATAGTAAAAGTCAAAAGAACCTTAGCCTAGGCTGAGGTTCTTTTAATCTAAAGTATATTAGTTTAATGTGTATCGACAAGCTTTTCTTTATTTTTTTTAAGCGCATGAAAACCGAAAATTATACAGGAGTAAAACGTAATTAATCTCCATAATAATATAGCGGCCATTATATTATTAGCTGCGAAAAATAAACTAAAACACATATAGAAAGCACCTTCTGCGCCACCCATTGCCCCTGGTGATGGTATAACTGCTGTTATCATCATTATAAATGCAGTTCCAGCTATCATACTACCAATATTTGCACCTCGCATACCAAAACTAAGATAAATAAAATAAGGAATAATAAAATATATTGTTAGCTGTAATATTGTATAAATAATAGCCTTAACAATCAAACTTTTACTATGTTTTGCTATTTGCATATTGTCATGAAATTGATCTAAATTGTTGTTGATAGATAGTTCTAATTTCGATATATTTTTTACTAACCTTAATTTTGCTAGTATTTTAGATAAAACAATTAAAAACTTGTGTGTTAATTTTCTATATTTTGAAAATATAATTAAGCATGTAATTACACTAGCATGAACTGCAAACCCTACAGCTATTAAATAAAATAAGTTACTTGTGTTTCTTCTAAAAAAATCTAATTTCCAAAATATAAGAATTAGTGAATAGATAGTTAATATAGCCTGATATATAATAAATTTAATCATAAGAGCTGAGCCAGATTTGCCAGCTTCAAGTCCTTGTTTTGTAAGTGCATACAATTGCATTGGTTGGCCTCCAGATGCAAATGGAGTAATTGAGTTAAAATATTGTCCTATCATAGTAACTTTAAATGCTTCTTTAAATTTATAGTCTTTTTTCATTAAGAACACAGTGCTTTGCAAGATTTTAGCTTCAAAAACCCAATATAACAACATAGAAAAGACAGCTGCAATTAACCATTCAACTTGTAAATATTTCATTTGATGAATTAAATCCATCCAACCATGAGTGAATATAATTAGTAATACAAAAATAGCTGCGGATGCTATTCCCAAGATTAAATTAAATTTATAATTCTTCATAAATTTGCCTTCCCTTTATTCTGTATATTTTTTTAGTTAATGTATGTATTAATAAATTCAAATATATTACACAATTTTATAGAAATTTATACTTTAACTATTATATCACTAAATTTAAAAGACATTGTTAAAATTATTAATCATTGCTAACATTATAAACTAATGTATTAATTTATGTGTAAAGTGTTGTAACTATTTTAAACCCTGGAGTAATATTAAACATAAAAATAGCCCATTCCTACATAAACAGTAGAAACCGACTATTTTAATATTTACAAATTATTTTATTAGTTTATTCTGTCTCAAAAAATCATCTGCAACTGTTGCTGGTTCTTGACCAAGCTTATCAACTTTATAGTTTAATTCTACCATTTGTTGACTTGTTATTTTTCCACCTAATTTATTAATTAAAGGTTTAAGCTCTGGATGTTTTTTAAGAGTTTTACTACTAACTATTGGTACACAATCATAATTTGGAAAGAAATGTTTATCATCTTTTAAAATCTTGAGTTTATATGACTTAAGCAATCCTTCTGTCATAAATGCATCTATAACGTCAACTTTCTTGTTACCTATAGCTGTATATCTAAGACCTCCATCAATTGAACTAAAGCTTTTGAATTTAAGGTTATATGCCTTCATAATTCCTGGATAACCATCGGGTCTATTACAAAATTCCAATGTAGCAGCTAGTTTAAGCTTGCCACTTACTTTTGCTAAATCTGAAATGGTTTCTAAATTGTATTTTTTTGCAGTATCTTGTCTTACAGACATTGTATAAGTATCATTAAAACCATAAGGCTTGAGCCAAGTTATACCATAGTTTTTAATATAGTAATCACTTACAGTTTTATATGCTTTAGCAGGGTCATTAATTGGTGCTTTTTTCATAATACCAACTAAACTCATTCCAGTATACTCAGGGTACATATCTATTTCACCTGATTTTAATGCGGAATATGCAAGCCCTGAACCTCCTAGATTTAATTTTGTTTCTACCTTTAGATTTGTGTTTTTTTCTATTAACGATGCTAACATATCACCTAAAATAATTTGCTCAGAACTATTATAACAACCTACCACAATTGTATCGGTTTTTTTAGTGTACATATATACACCGGTAATTATAAGTATGACTGCTAAACAACTAGCTATTATTTTTTTAGTTTTAGTAAACTTGAATTTTCTTTTCCTAGATAGTTTAATTGTACCATCTGCTTTTCGAATTCCTGGTGGTGTTACACCATTTTCAATTTTGCCGATAATAGAGTCCATTAATAAGGCTAATATACATGCAGGAATTGCACCAGCTAAAATCATATTGTTATCTACTGTTTGCACTCCTGAGAATACCATATATCCAAGTCCACCGGCACCGATAAATGCAGCTATTGTCATAAGACCGACAGCAGTAACTGCTGATATTCTTATACCTGTCATAATTATAGGAAATGCTAGTGGTAATTGAACTAATTTAAGTATTTGTTTATTTGTCATGCCCATACCTTTAGATGATTCAATTACATCTGGATTTATATTCATAAGTCCAGTATAGGTATTTTTAATTATAGGAAGCAGTGAGTATAAAAATACCATAAGTATTGCGGGGGTACTACCTATTCCGAGTACTGGTATTAAGAACCCTAGTAATGCTAAACTTGGTATTGCTTGTATTAAATTAGCAAAACCTATAACAGGTCCTGATAATTTCTTAACTCTAGATATTAAAATACCTAATGGAATTCCAATAATTATAGCTAAAACAACAGCGAAGACTGTTAATTCGATATGCTGTAATGTTAGAGTAATTATTTGTGCTTGTCTTGAAATTATAAAGTCTTTAAAACTAACTATTGCATTTATTATACCCATTAATCTTCATCCTCCTGGTTAATATACTGGTTGCTTAAAACTATTAATAAGCTACTTTCAGTAATTAGGCCAACTAATTTTAAACTATCATCGACAACTGGAACATATCCAATTTTAAGTTCATTCATTAGATTTAGTACGTCTATTAAAGAGTCATGTATATTAACGGTTTTAATTTCTTTTTCCATAATAGTATTAATTTTTATGGAACCTATATAATTCCTTATAATATCCTTTATTGTAACAATTCCTTCTATCTTACTTTCTTTATCAAGAATTATTAAACTGTCAACACTATTTGCTTTCATAATTTCTAGTGCTTGTACTACGGTTCTATTACCTGTAGATATAACTGGTTCTGTAATCATAATATCTTTAGCTCTTATAAACCCTGGTTTCTGCCATATCCTATTTTTACCTATAAATTCTTTAACATAATCATTAGCAGGGTTATTTAAAATTTCTTCAGGTGTATCATATTGAACAATATCTCCGTCCTTCATAATACAAATTCTATCCCCAAGCTTAAGTGCCTCATCCATATCATGGGTTACAAAAACAATTGTTTTTTGAGAATCTTGGTGAAGATTAAATAACTCATCTTGAAGTTGATTTCTAGTAATGGGGTCTAGAGCGCTAAAAGGCTCATCCATAAGGATTATATCTGGATTTGTTGCCCAGGCTCTTGCTACTCCAATTCTTTGTTGCTGTCCTCCACTTAATTCACATGGGTATCTATTTATGTATTCATCTGGTTTCATTCCTACCATTTTTAGAAGCTCGATTGTTCGATCATGTATTTTGGTTTCTGGCCATTTCTCTAGTTTGGGTATTATTCCAATATTTTCACCTACAGTCATATGAGGTAATAGTCCTGTTTGTTGTATGACATATCCCATATTACGCCTAAGTTTAATAGTATCTTCTTTTAAAATATTTTTGTCTTCTAAGTATATAGTTCCTGATGTAGGAGGAATTAACTTATTTATCATTTTCAATGTTGTTGTTTTACCACAACCACTTGGACCTACTATAACAACAAATTCCCCTTTTTTCACACTAAAATTGATAGAATTAATTACAGTCTTATTTTTAAAAGACTTTTTTATGTTCTTAAACTTTAACATTTAATCTCTCCTTAATAAATTAATAGGAAGCCAGTAATTTTTTATTACTTATAACTAACAACTTATATGATATCATAGGATTGTATGTTTTCAAAACTCCATAAACTATGAATAAATGTTACAGTTGTATCAATATTAGTGTATAGTCGATATATACATAAAAATGGCTCATATGCTACGTATTAGTGCGTTTATTGGCTATATTGCATTTTAATAGTCAATTTATGTTTTTTAATGTCTGATTTTTTCATTTTTAGTAACTTATTATATTAAAATGGCCCATTTCAACATAAAATGTAGAAATGGACCATTTTAATTATTTTGTAAAATAAAACTACTTAATTAATTTATTTTCTTTCAAAAAGTCTTCTGCTACTTTTTCTGGCTTTTGACCAAGCTTATCGACTTTATAATTTAAGTCTATCATCTTAGCATCGCTAATCTTTCCAGCTAATTTATTAACTAGAGGTTTAAGCTCTGGATGTTTTTTCAAAGTTTTACTACTAATTATAGGTACAGCATCATAAGGCGGAAAAAAATGTTTATCATCTTTTAAAACCTTAAGGTTGAATGCTTTTAAAAGCCCTTCTGTACTAAATGCATCTACAACGTCTGATCTTTTATTGTTTAAGGATGTATATCTTAAGCCACCCTCAACTGTACTAACCCTTTTAAAATTCAAATTATATAGTTTATTTAAACCTAAATAACCATCTTCTCTATTGCTAAACTCTAATGTACAACCGAGTGCAAGTTGGTTGCCTACCTTTGCTAAATCTGAAATGGTCTTTAGATTATATTTATCAGCAGTGTCCTGTCTAATAGCGACTGCATAACTATCACTAAATCCAAGGGGTTTAAGCCATGTTATTCCATAATTTTTAACATAATAATCACTTACAGTTTTATAAGCTGTATCTGAGTTCTTAATGAGCTTTGACTTCATAATATCAAGTAATGCCGTTCCAGTATACTCGGGATACATGTCTATTTTACCACTTTTTAATGCGGTAAAGATTATTCCTGAACCTCCTAAATTAAATTTTTTTTGTACTTTAAACTTAGTATTTTTATCTACTAATATTGCTAACATATTACCTAATATAGTCTGCTCGGTGCTATTGTATGACCCTACTACAATTGTGTCAGTTTTTCTTGTGGCCATGAATACACCACTACCTATTAGTACAACTACTAAACAACTAGCTATAACTTTTTGTGCTTTACTAAATTTATATTTTTTCTTCTTAGATAACTTAATTGTACCATCTGCTTTTCTAATTCCTGGAGGTGTAACCCCTTTTTCAATTTTCTCTACAAGTGAGTCTATTAACAATGCGAGGATACATGCAGGAATTGCTCCACCTAGTATCATATTATTATCTACAGTTTGTACACCTGAGAATACCATATATCCAAGTCCACCGGCACCTACAAAGGCTGCAATTGTCATAAGTCCAACAGCTGTAACTGCTGATATTCTTATACCTGTCATAATTATAGGCAATGCAAGTGGTATTTGAACTAATCTAAGCACTTGTTTACTTGTCATTCCCATACCTTTAGATGATTCAATTACATCTGGATTTATATTTATAAGCCCAATATATGTATTTTTTATAATAGGAAGTAATGAATATAAAAACACCATTAGTATCGCTGGTGCGCTACCTATTCCCATTACTGGTATTAGAAATCCTAATAAAGCTAAACTAGGAACCGCTTGTATTAAATTGGCAAAACCAATAACCGGTCCTGATAACTTTTTAACTCTAGTTATTAATATACCTAAAGGAACTCCAACAATTATGGCTAGAACTACAGCAAATACTGTTAATTCAATATGTTGAAGTGTTAAATCTATTATTTGTGTATGACTTGAAACTACAAAATTTTTAAAACTAACTATTCCATTTATTATACCCATTAATCTTCATCCTCCTGGTTAATATACTGATTGCTTAAAACTATTAACAAGCTACTTTCAGTAATTAGGCCAACTAATTTTAAACTATCATCGACAACTGGAATATATCCAATTTTAAGTTCATTCATTAGATTTAGTACGTCTATTAAAGAGTCATGTATATTAACGGTTTTAATCTCTCGTCCCATAATGGTATTGATCTTTATGGAACCTGTGTAATTCCTTATAATATCCTTTATTGTAACAATTCCTTCTAACTTGTTTTCTTTATCAACAATTAACAAACTGTCTACACTATTTGACTTCATAATTTCTAGTGCTTGGACTACTGTTCTGTTACCTGTTGATATAACTGGATTTGTAATCATAATATCTTTAGCTCTTATAAACCCTGGTTTCTGCCATATTCTATTTTTACCTATAAATTCTTTAACATAATCATTAACAGGGTTATTTAAAATTTCTTCAGGTGTATCATATTGAACAATATCTCCGTCCTTCATAATACAAATTCTATCCCCAAGCTTAAGTGCCTCATCCATATCATGAGTTACAAAAACAATTGTTTTTTGAGAATCTTGATGAAGATTAAATAACTCATCTTGAAGTTGATTTCTAGTAATTGGGTCTAGGGCACTAAAAGGTTCATCCATAAGAATTATATCTGGATTTGTTGCCCAGGCTCTTGCTACTCCAATTCTTTGTTGTTGTCCTCCACTTAATTCACATGGGTATCTATTTATGTATTCATCTGGTTCCATTCCTACCATTTTTAGAAGTTCGATTGTTCGATCATGTATTTTGGTTTCTGGCCATTTCTCTAGTTTTGGTATTATTCCAATATTTTCACCTACAGTCATATGAGGTAATAGTCCTGTTTGTTGTATGACATATCCCATATTACGCCTAAGCTTAATAGTATCTTCTTTTAAAATATTTTTGTCTTCTAAGTATATAGTTCCTGATGTCGGAGGAATTAACTTATTTATCATTTTCAATGTTGTTGTTTTACCACAACCACTTGGGCCTACTATAACAACAAATTCCCCTTTTTTAACACTAAAATTGATATCATTAATTACAGTCTTGCTTTTAAAAGACTTTTTTATGTTCTTAAACTTTAACATTTAATCTCTCCTCAATAAATTAATAGGAAGCTAGCAATTTTTTATTACTTATAACTAACAACTTATATGATATCATAGGATTGTATGTTTACAAAACTCCATAAACTATGAATAAATGTTATAATTGTATTAATATTCTTATACAGTAGATATATGGGTAAGAATGATTTATATGCTTAAGATTGTTACTGTTATTAGATGTATGGCGTCTTTGAATTTTGCAAAGTTAAGGACAAACATCATAAAAAAGAATAAATTTGTAAAAAAATAAGCATATATGTAAAATAATTGTAAGCACTATTTGCTTGTAAAGTTGCAATTTTCTAATTTTTCGACAAATAAAGTTGTTATTTTTGATAAGTTTTTTTCATGAACTAAATAAGAAAAATATCTGTTGTATTGTTTTGTAGTAGGTATAATTTTAAGTTCATTGTTGCTCTCAGCATCGGTTACTACTAATGATGAAATAAAAGTTACTCCTAGATTGTTTTTAACAGCTTCTTTAATAGCATAATTACTTCCAAGGATAATGAAATGTTTTGGTGATATGCCTTCAGTGTTTAGAAATATATTTAAGTATTCACCGGTTCCAGAGCCTTCTTCTCTGTGTATCCATGTTTGATTACATAAATATGACTTAAGTCCAATATTTTTATCATAAGTAAAGGAATTGGGAGTTACAACAACCATTGTATCTTTATAAAAATTTTTAAAAGTATAGTCCTGAATAGGAACTGTGCCTTCAGTTAAAGCAATATCTATATCGTAATTTTTGAATTTCTCATAGATATTATGAGTATTTTCTATAGCAACTTCTAATTTTACATTTGGAAACTGTTTTATGAAATTTCCAAGTATTGATGGAAGCAAAAATTCGCCTATAGTCATGCTTGCACCAATTTTTAAAGTGCCAGAGGTGGAATTATGATAATTATTAAGTTCTTCTTTTGTATCATCTAAAAGTGAGATTACTTGTTTAGCTTTTTTATATAAAATTTGACCAGTTTGTGTAATTAATATATTTCTTTGTTTGTTAGATCTTTCTATTAGCCGTGTGCTAAAGTATTTTTCTAAAAATTTAATGTGTAAACTTACACTAGGTTGAGAGATGTTGATGTTACTTGCAGCTTTAGTGAAGCTTTTTTTATCTACAACAGCAATAAAACTTTTTAACTCTTCAATCAAAATTATCACCCTACCTATCAGAAATATTAATAAAGATCATAGAAAACATGTATTATACTTATTGGTTAAAAACCAGTATACTATAGTAATAATAAGGTTTCAATAGGAAAGGATTGATATAAATGAAAGATTTAAACGATATTCTTATTGGTGAAATTGAGGGATTTAGAGCACTTGGATATAAATTTTTAAATGGTGAAGTAAGTAAAATGGATTTTAAAGGAGCTTCTGGGGGTATGGGTGTGTATGCCGAGCGGAGTGGTAAGAAATTTATGATAAGATTTAGAATACCATCAGGGATAGCTTCTATAAAAGATCTTAAATTAGTTTATGATTTTGCAAAACGTTACAAATTAAAAAGTATACATCTAACTACGCGTCAAGCAGTACAACTACATGGGATTACTATTGATGAAGTTTGTGATGCGATGGAGGAAGGTATAAAAAAAGGTTTGTATTCTAGGGGATCAGGTGGCAACTTTCCTAGAAATGTAGCTGTTTCACCTTTATCTGGTGTAGAAGTGAACGGGGTTTTTGATGTATCACCTTATGCATTAGTTGTAGGACAATATTTTTTAAATAAGGTATACACATATAAACTCCCAAGAAAATTTAAAGTAGCATTTTCAAGTAATGAAAATGATGAATCACATGTAACAGCTACTGATTTGGGATTTTTGGCTGTTAAAGAAAATGGAATAGAATATTTTAAAGTATATTTAGGTGGCGGAATGGGTAAAAATTCAAAATTGTCTGTTAAACGAAAACAGTTAATAAAACCAGAAGACATTTTATATCATGTTGAAGCAATAACGGAGCTTTTTATTAATGAAGGTGATTATGTAAACAAAGGAAGGGCTCGTATAAGATATATTAAGGAAAGAATGGGCGAGGAAAAATTTATAAACTGCTATAATAGTTATTTGGAAAAAGTTAAAGCTAAAGGAAATCTAAAAATAACGGTAGAATCTAAGGTTTATGATAAAGTGGGTGTTGAAACTTCTATAGAAAGTCCAAGACTATTTTCACAAAAACAAAAGGGATTATATAGTGTGTATGTTCATCCAACTGGGGGCATATTAAAAATTGAAAATTTAAAATTAATAATTGATAAAATAGAAAGTATAAAGGACTCAGAAGTAAGACTCACTATGACAGAAGGATTGTATATTAGAAATTTGAATGGCAAAGAAGCTGAAATTATGATTGAACTAACAGAGGGAATGGGTGGAACTACTGCGCTCGAATGTTCTATGGCGTGCATTGGAGTTCCAACTTGTCAGATGGGAATTTTAGAAAGTCAGCGTACTTTAAGGGAAATTCTAAGTTATTTTAAAGAAAACAATTTGACAAAAGATATACTACCTCCTGTTCATATATCCGGATGCACTAATTCTTGTACTGTACACGAAATAGGAACAATTGGTTTTTGTGGTAAAAAGAAAAAAATACAAGATGAACTTACAAATGTTTTCGAATTACATTTTGGTGGAGATATTGGAATAGGTAAAACAAGGTTAGCTAAAAATTATGGCGATATTAAAGAAGAGGAAGTTCCAAAATTTTTATTTGAACTTGCAAGTGCTGTAAATAATTCTAATAAAGTGTTTACTAAGTGGATTGAGCAAAATGTAGATGAACTTAATCAAATTATAAATAAGTATCTAGTATAGGATTTTATTCCTATACTATTTTTTTTAGAATAGTGTGTTAATACTACAGCGACCCAGGAGATGATTTAACATATCACAAATAGTCAATTTATTTTATAGCTATAAAAAGTATAGATTAATATTCATATAAAGTGTAAAATTAAAAATATAAATACAATACTGTTAAAAAGAAGGAGGAATAGTTTTGGACGTTAATCAGATATCACAATTAGTGAAGCTTATGAGTTCTACGGCAACAAAATCAACAACAGGGGTTACAGGTAGTGATGATAGTTCTAACTTTGAAGCGTTACTTAATCAAATGGTAAACGCATCAAAAGATACGACTAGCAATGATACTACAAGTGCATCTAGCACTGATAGTAAGAATGCTGTAGTTAATGGGTTAGATAGTCTAACATCAAGTTCACAGAAGGCTCAACAGCTTCAACAAACTATAATGCAACAAATGATGAAAATCATGTCGACACAAGATGCAAGTAGTAGCTCAAGTATTGGTACTGATAGTACAGATAGTACAAATGCTATTGGCTCAAGTACAACTAGCAATAATGACTTAACCCAATTGTTACAAAATATAGTTCAATCACAAACTGATACTAGTGCTACAACTAATGGACAAACTGAAACAAATCAAGCTAATGCTGTTTTAAGTAATAAGTAGGTTTATTATTGTGATTATTGTACATATTTAATTATAAATTAAGGGAACCCTATAAGTTAGAGTTCCCTTAATTTATAATTAAATAAGCTTGTAAACATTTAAGTCTATACAAACACGGTGGTCATCAATATTTTAATTCCAACGAGAGCTACAACTGAAGCTACAACACACAGGGTAATAAAAATTGATGTGTTCTTTGACATTTCAGGTACATTCTTATTTTCAGAATTCATAAAATTTTATCTCCATTTCTGCCCTTGAGGGCTTTATAATATATGTTCAATATAATACTGACAAGATATAATTTCTTAAATTTAATAGCCGCTGCATTATATTATTTTTCAGTAATATCTTCTATATTATTATAATACTAAACTTTTATCACGATTAGGTGTCAATATTGTAAACAATTTATGACCAATATGAGAAATGTATTAAGATAATTTCTATTATAGCACATATATTATAGGAGACAAGGGGGTGGTGGTTCATAAACCGCTTGTAAATATTAAACATTTATATTAATATATACATATAATTGCTATTTAATCATTAAAACGTAGGTATATTGCAATTATTTGTATTAAACTGTTCAGAAGGAAGGTCTCCCACTTCTATAAGTGGGAGGATAACAATTGAGAGTTGTTATCTATCCCAGAGATGTTAGAGCGACCCAGGAGATGATTTAATAAAAATTTAATATTTACCTAAGAAATCCTTAATATTTAATGTGTATGATATTAATCATAAGATAAAAATTAATAATAACAAATAAGTAGGGGGCAATTATGAGAAAAAAAATTATTGTTGGCGTTGTTATAGTGGCTTTAGTAGGTATTATCGCCGGAATACAAATCACTTCAAAAGGTAGGAAGCAGAGCACAAGCGTAAAAACCGAAAAAGTTGCAATAGGTGATGTAAAGATGTATTTATCCACCACAGGTACAATAGATTCTAAAAATGAAAAAGATTATTCGGCATCAGCAACAACTAAAATTTCAAATGTTAATGTTAAAATAGGGGATCAAGTTAATAAGGGAAGCAGACTGCTAACTTATGATACAACAGATTTGAATTCTCAACTAGATACTGCTCAAATAAATTATAATAATGCACAGTATCAAAGACAGGATGCAATTAACAAAAATAATGACACAAAGAATACTATAGCAGATACAGCGGATACTCCTGTAAATACAGCAAAACTAAGCACTCTAAATGCAAGCTTATTATCGGATTATAAACTAAAAGAGCTTGATAATGCTGTTGCTTTAGCAAAATTAAATCGTGATTCTGCAAGTAATAAGTTATCACAGAATTCATATATTAATTCAGATATTGACGGGGTAGTAACAGCAGTCAATGTGGTGAGTGGTCAAACTGGGGCACAGGGAACAGCTATAGTTGTGCAGGATATAGCGAACTTAAAGGCCGTTGTAAAAGTTGGGAAATATGATGCTGCTAATGTAGCTATTGGACAACAATCAACAATTTCTAGTAATGGGAAAGCTTATAAAGCTAAGGTTTCAAATATATATCCAACAGCGACTGTTAGTACCGCAGCTACAGGTGGAGATACAACTTTAACGGTGCAACTAGATGTATTAGAAGCAGCTCCACAATTAAAAATAAATTTTGATGCAGATGTTGATATATTACTTAACCAAGCCTTAGAAGTTGAAAAAGTACCTGCCGAAGCAATATTAACAAACAAGGATGGATCAGCATACTTGTTTGTTTCAAAAAACGATAAAGCAGTTCAAAAAAATGTAAAATTGGGAGTGCAATCAGATACAGATGCAGAGATTATAAGTGGTGTAAAAGTTGGTGAGAGTGTAATATTAAATCCAGGAAGTACTGTTACAAATGGCATAGCGGTCAAAGATGCTTCAGTTACAGGAGGAAAATAATGATAGAAGTAAAGGATATATTAAAAAGGTACGTAACTGGGGATATTGATTTTACGGCACTTAAATCAGTAAGCCTTAAAGTTAAAAAGGGAGAATTTACTGCAATAATGGGTCCTTCAGGTTCTGGAAAATCAACTTTTATGAATATATTAGGATGTTTGGACAAAATGGATGGAGGGACATATTTTTTAAATGGCCAGGATGTTTCTAATCTTTACGATAATCAGCTTGCACTAATAAGAAATAAAGAGATAGGATTCGTATTTCAAGCATTTAATTTACTGCCAAGAATATCAGTACTTGAAAACGTAGAACTTCCAATGCTTTATGCAGGAGTATCACAAAAAGAAAGAAGAATAAGAGCACTCTCGGCGCTTGAAAAGGTTGGCCTCACAGACAGGGTTAAACATAGGCCTAATGAAATATCCGGTGGACAAAAACAAAGGGTTGCAATTGCGAGAGCAATGGTTAACAACCCCGCTGTTATTATGGCAGATGAGCCAACGGGTAACCTAGATACAAAATCATCAATTGAAATTATGAAGATATTTCAAAAGTTAAATGATGATGGTGCAACTGTTGTAATGGTTACTCATGAAGATGACATAGCCCAATGTGCAAAAAGAATTGTAAGATTTGTCGATGGAGAGATAGTTGATGATAACCCTGTTGAGGGAAGAAGAATATTATAGATACATATTAAACATATACTTTTTACAATGAAAGGGAGGGCAGTTATGAACGTTTTAGAGAGTTTCAAAATGGCTATTTCAAGTATTCTATCAAATAAAATGAGATCTTTTCTCACAATGCTGGGGATTATAATAGGTATAAGTTCAGTAATTACTATAGTTTCTCTTGGTAATGGCGGGAAAAATTATATTGCAGATCAATTTGCTAAAATGGGATCAAATACAGTTACGTTAAATGTAGATTTGTCAAAAGTTGAGCAAACAAGTGATTACTTTACGCTTGATGATGTTAAGCAAATAAAGGGTAGGGTTGGCACAGTGAAATACGTTTCTCCAACAGTATCCGAAAAGGGAACTGCAAGAACTGATACTAAAACTAGTATCGCAAATATTACTGGTGTTAACACAGATTATTCAATGATAAGTAATGTAGAAATTGTCTACGGAAGGTTTCTAAATGATAGAGAAGTTGAGGAAGGCAAGTCGGTTGCAGTAATTGACCAAACTTCAGCAATAGCATTATTTGGAACTGACAATGCTGTAGGAAAATCATTGAAATTAGGACCCGCGGCTTCTAGTAAAAGTGCCACCATTGTTGGTGTTTCAAAAGCGAGTAGTATGTTTGGTGGGGGTGGCGGACGACCTAGTAGAAGTGGTGATACTAATCCAACAAATGTAACAGTACCAGTTACATTCGTACAAACTTTATATCCAATAGATTTTAATATTTCAACGCTTAGTATAACATCTACAAACCAAGGAAACTCGGTGCAAACTGGAAATGAGGCCTTAAAAATTGTTCAGAATAAACATGACAATAAGACAGTAGATCTTTATAAGGCTACTAATTCAGCTAGTATGCTTGCCTCAATAAATCAAGTATTAGGAATTTTCACAACATTTCTTAGTGCGGTTGCAGCTATATCACTTTTAGTTGGAGGTATTGGAGTTATGAATATCATGTTAGTCTCTGTAACTGAGAGAACTAAAGAGATTGGTATTAGAAAAGCAATTGGGGCTACAACTAATGCTATATTATTCCAATTTTTAACTGAATCTGTTATATTGTCACTGATAGGTGGGCTTATAGGCATGATACTTGGTTTAGTTGCAGCTCAGATAATAGGATCATTTGTGAATATTGTTCCTAGTGTCTCAATACTTGTTGTTTTAGAAGTCATATTGTTTTCGTCAGCTGTTGGCGTATTCTTTGGAATTTATCCTGCAAGGAAGGCTGCAAAATTAAATCCTATAGATGCGCTTCGATATGAATAGAACTTAGGAGAAATTTTTATGTCCATAAAATTTAGACTCATAGTTTCATATATGGCTATGCTCATTGTCCCATTTGTTTTGTCTTTAATTGCACTGTCAGTGGTTGCTAGTTTCTATGTTAAAAGTATTGATAGGGCATATGACATAAAACACAATGGGCATCCTCTCCAAAGTAATATATTTAAAAGCAATCCATTAAAGGATTTGTTTAATAAGAATTCACTAATACTTATGGACATAGAAAAAGATGTAGAAATGAATCCTGATATACTTGAAAATAATAAATATTTATCAAACCTTGATAATAAATTTAAATTGACCAAAAGTTTTTTATTAGTATATGTTACTATTGTCATTTTAATAATGATTTTGATTAATGGAATACTTACATTTTGGGTTTCTAAAAAAATTGTGAAGGCATTAATAGCATTAAAGAATGCCTCGTCTAGAATAAAAGAAGGCGATCTTGATTTTGAAGTAAAATCTAATACAAATGATGAAATTGGTGAACTTTGCAAAGAATTTCAAGATATGAAAGGCTAAGAGGAGAAAATAAAGATCAAAGTGATATAATCGAGATAAGGGGACTCAGTATTTACCGTACCTCTAGGCGTGTATATGTTAGCGAAGTTATATTAACTGTAAAAGAATTTGATATTTTAACTATTTTAGATCTTAACCCCAATAAAGTGTTTTCAAAGGATAATATATTTAATTAAGTATGGGCGATAGACTCATTTGGAGATGTTGGAACAGCTACTGTGCATATTAGAAAATTGAGAGAGAAAATCGAGGATGATCCATTAAACCCTAAGTATATCGAAACAATATGGGGTGTTGGATATAGATTTGAACTTTAAGCAAAAATAGTAGAATAAGATACTGTAATAAAAATATTCATTACAGTCATACAAGAAAATAGGCATTAGTAACTTTCTATTTCTTTGTAAACTAAACCTTCTCTAACTCCATTTTTACTAAAAATAATATTTTTAATTTTAAGTCTATCAATTAATATAGTTACAATCTGTGCTGCGCAAACAACAAAGTTAACTTCTTCTTTTGATAAACCTTTTTCTTTTAATCTCTCATCATTTGTTTTATGTTTTAATTTATTATAGATTTCTTTGAATTCTTTTGATGAAATGGAATTTGTGGGTGATAATTGTAGACCATTTTTATTTTTTGCTAAATGGATATTGCCTATGTTTGTAATACTTCCACCTATACCAATTAAATTAGGGCAATTAATGTTCTTAATCCAATCAAGTTTATCAAAAGAAACATCAATAAAATTTTTCAGCTCATTTTCTTGTATATTGGTTAATTCATCATGAAGATTAAACATATCGGTTAGTGTAACAACCCCAAAAGGTAATGATACACTATGTTCTATATTGCCATCCTTAACTAATATCAATTCGGTACTTCCACCACCTACATCAATTATTAAATCATGGTCTGCAATTTTCATACTATTTATAGTTGCAAAATAGTCGTAATATGCTTCTTCTTGACCTTTAAGTACTCTTATATCTAATCCTACTAATTGTTTAACCTTATCAACAAAATCCTGTTGATTAGCTGAACTTCTTATGGCCTCGGTTGCAACTGCTATAATTTTATTTACATCTTCACATTCATGAGTGAATTTAATTAAAGTAGTTATAGCTTCATGCATTTTATCTTCGGTTAACATGTTATTAACTTTTTCATTTAATATTACATAGTCTTTAAGTTCTTTTTCTATAGTCATACCTTTATCGGTATTTGCTATAATCATTTTTATTGAATTAGAACCAATGTCTATTACAGCTATTTTCAATTTATTCACTCCTTATAACTTACTAAAATAAAAACCATCATACATATATTAGTATTATTTCACTATAGGTTTAATATTATTCATAATTACATTTTAAAGTAAATATTAAAAAATAATAGCTGATTTTTATTGCAAATTTATTTAAAAATGAAAGTCTTAATTTGAATGGCTACTAAAAAGTAGTGATTCGCAATGAAACACTACTTTTTAGTAACATAATATCTTATTTTACTATTTCAAAATCTTCTTTTGAAACTCCACATAATGGGCAAACCCAATCTTCTGGAATATCCTCAAATTTCGTACCTGCTTTTATTCCGCCATCAGGATCTCCTACTTCGGGATCGTACTCGTAACCACAGACTGTACAAACATATTTACTCATAAAAACATCTCCTCTTAATTTATTAATTATGGTTCAAAAGGTGCTAAAACATTTATTTTCAAAATATTTCAGTATTACCATTATACATTAATTATGATGCCCAATGTTGTCAAAAATAATTATTACTTAATATATTTTAGTATGTTAAATTTATTGCTTTAATATTTTCTTGATGATACAATTATTATTGAAAACATATAAAAATTTAATATTAGCTTTAGGTGCCTTATAAAAAGGGTTAAAAGGGAAAGTGGTTAAAAACCACTGCAGCCCACCGCTACTGTATTAGAGGATGAAATCCAGAGACCATTGGGAAACTGAGAAGGTTGGAGAGTAAGATGATGATTAAGCCAGTAAACCTGCCTAACGTTTAAAATTTTAATCTTCGGAGGGAGGATGAAAATACGTAATTTAACAATAGTATTGATTTATTCAATACGTTAAAAGTTTGATTGTATTATATCCACATCCCTTAGGTGTGGTTTTTTTATTATATAGGAAACAGCTTGCGGAAACCGCTGTGGATAACATTTTAGATAACATTTTAGATGAAAATTAGGTGGAAAATTCAAGAGAAATATGAGATGATTAAA
>NZ_JAHLEC010000034.1 GCF_018861705.1 Clostridium psychrophilum
CGTTATTTTTGCAAAACATAGTAATCCTCCTCTACGTACTGATTTTGATATTATTATATCATAATTACTACGTTTGGAAGTAATTACAAGCTTTTTGTGGGATAATCATAACATTAATTTTATTACCATAAAATAAACTAGAAGGAATAGATATATTTATGAAAATTTGGAAAAGAAATTTAATTGTTTGTTGGTTTGGAACATTTG
This sequence comes from Clostridium psychrophilum, assembly GCF_018861705.1. GTDB lineage: Bacteria > Bacillota > Clostridia > Clostridiales > Clostridiaceae > Clostridium_AD > Clostridium_AD psychrophilum. The sequence continues at coordinate 208 of NZ_JAHLEC010000034.1, forward strand.
TTACAATGGTAGGCATTAGTCAAATAGCCCCTATTATGCCCCTTTACATAAAACAGTTAGGAATATATAATACAGCAGAAATAGAGCAAATATCAGGAATTGTTTTTGGAGTAACATATATTTTATCAGCAATCTTTTCACCAATATGGGGTTATGCAGCAGACAAAATTGGGAGAAAACCTATGCTTTTACGCGCAAGTCTTGGGATGTCTATTGTAGTCGGAAGTATGGGACTGGCTCAAAATGTATATCAACTGATAGGATTAAGAATGCTTCAGGGAGTGATAAGCGGTTATTGTACAGCGTGTATTACTCTTGTAGCAACTCAGACAGAAAAAAGACATGTAGGATGGGCGCTGGGTGTGCTTTCAACTGCATCTGTTTCTGGTTCTCTACTTGGGCCCCTAATTGGTGGATCTTTGGATGAAATTTTAGGATTACAATTTACATTCTTTTTAACTGGGATACTAACATTTGTTGCATTCATTGCAACTTTGTTGTTTGTTAAAGAGACATTCGTACCAGAAGAAAAAAAGGTTTTAAGCACCAAAGAAGTATGGCGGCAATTACCTGATTCTAGCCTTATTATAACTATGTTTGTAACTTCATTTGTGTTACAACTAGCCTATTTTTCTATTGAGCCTATAATAACTGTATATATATCTCAGTTATCAAATAATGCATCACATATTGCACTCATTTCTGGTATGGTATTTTCAGCAGCTGGACTCTCAAGTGTAATAGCTGCTCCTAGACTTGGAAAATTGTCTGATAAGATTGGACCACAAAAGGTTATGCTTATAGCTCTTATTGTGGCGGGAATTATATTTATACCTCAAGCTTTTGTGAAAAACCCATGGCAGCTAATGGGACTACGTTTTCTACTTGGATTTGCAACTGCTGGATTAATTCCATCAATTAATTCATTACTTAAAAAGGTAACTCCAGATGCCATTGCCGGAAGGGTCTTTGGATTTAATATGTCTGCATTTTACTTAGGAAGCTTTGGTGGTTCTGTTTTTGGAGGACAAATAGCAGCACATTTGGGGATTAAATATGTGTTTTTTATTACAAGTAGTTTACTTCTCCTAAATGCAATATGGTTTTATAATAAAGCGTTTAAAAAATTAAATTTGATTACTAAAGCAAACAATATTGAGAAAAAACAATCTAAAAATAGAAACATTAGTAACATATTATTGTGATTTAAGAAAATTATCATTGCTATTATATTTTTATCAGGTACCATAAGAATTTACAAAGTGATTAAATATAGTAACATGTTAAATTAAGTTATTATATTTAAAAGAATATAACTTTGGGGGATAGTTCAATGGTGTTTAAGCGGTTAAGTAAAAAGCATACTATTTATTTAATTTCATTATTTGTATTCTTAATAGTTGTTTTTATATTAGATTTCAAAAATATAATTAGTGCTCTAAACAATATAATTAGTGCTCTAAACAATAGGTCTGTTGAACATATAGTATCATTGATTAGGTCTTGGGGATGGGCTGCTCCGCTATTAAGTATTCTCTTAATGATACTCCATTCTGTAGTATATCTTATTCCATCATTTTTGATAATTGGAGCAAATGGAACTATTTTTGGAATGTTTTGGGGGATAATTATATCTTGGGTTGGTACTATGATGGAAGGGACTGTTTCTTTTTATTTAGCTAGATTCCTAGGAGAAGTATTTGTGAAAAAAATTGTCCATAGCGAAAATCTATGGGAAAAAGTTGATGAAATAAATAATAAACATGGATTCAAGGTTATATTGATGGATAGGTTACTTCCTTTTGTTCCACTTGATCTTTTAAGTTATTTAGCAGGCTTAAGTAGTATGAAGCTAATACCATTTTTAATTTCTACGGGCATAGGCATTTTACCAGCCACCATTTCTTACGCATTTTTAGGTAGCCAAATATCTAAATTAGGTTCTTACTCAATGTCATCAACTATAATTGTTTTATTAATAATAATTATAGCAATAATTTGTTTTATAAAAGTGGTAATCCAAAAAACAAATAATAAATCCTTCTTAAATCATTAGTAATAAAAGCAATAAAAATTCTTGTTTCTTCTGTTTTAAACTTTTTACCTTAAACTATAATCTTATATTTAAAATGGCATTTCTGACATCACATCATCATCTTACTTTCTAATGTATCTAATTACATATTTACTTTTCAATCTCTAATTATAGATTATCACTTGCAATATTTTACTGCTTTTTTCATGATTCAATTCTCAAATCAATTACCCTATGTAGGGTTGATAAATTTTGCTGTTCAGATTTAATTATTTTAGTAATGTTATATATTAAGGTGTACGATTTTTTTGTTTACCAGAATAGAACAAAAAAACCTAGCAATTTCACTAGGCTAAAATAAGAAAAGAAAAACTAATATACAATATCAAACAATTAAAGAATACGATACGACAGAATATTCATAACATATTCAAAAGGTTCTAGATTCCTTGAAAACAAAACTTAAATTTAATCCAATTTAACTACGCGCATCTTTATATATTCCCTTACATATAGGGTTATTATAGAAAATAAGCTCCATGGGCCTAATCCCATGGAGCTAGTAATAAAAAAATTACCTGCTATTTGCTTCTTTGTATTTTTCTTGCTTTTCTGCAATCAGCGCATCTTTTAGGTTCATTTTCGAATCCTTTTTCTTTGTAGAATTCTTGTTCACCTTCGGTAAATGTGAATTCTTTACCACAATTAATACAAACTAAATTTTTATCTGCCATTATAAAATTGCCTCCCATATAATTATGTTAACACTGTTATATACTATGTAGTAATGGAACATTTCGTACCCAAAACGACCATAACAGTTGTTAAATGATTGATGTTTGTTGTTGGGAAGATGGAAGAACATTAGATACTTCATATTTAAGTCATAAGTTCTTTGAAATAGTTAATGGTGATTTTGAATCAATATTTTTAGAAGATTTTTAGAAGATTTTTAGAAGATTTTTGGAAGAAAATAAAAAAGCCTTAGTAAATTATCTATAATTTACTAAGGCTTTTGCTATAACTGGTGCCGGAGGCGGGAATCGAACCCGCACGGTATTGCTACCACTGGATTTTGAGTCCAGCGCGTCTGCCAGTTCCACCACTTCGGCATGTCTGACAAAAAATATTTTACCATATATAAATAATTATTGCAATAGCAATATATAAATTTTATGCACATTACTTGCTTTATTAAGCAAGATTATTTCTTGAAATCGGGTTGTATTGGAAAAATATTTATTCTTTTATAGGATTCTAGAGGAAGTTTGCTAGTTTTAGGGCACATTATTGGTATAATATATATGAAATAATTTTTTAAATACAAAAGTCAGATAAATTCAACTGGAAGTTAAGAATATAATATGTTAAAATTTCTAAATGGAGGGGAAGCTAGTAAAGAAACCCTTAAAACCATAGTATAAGGAATATACTGGGTTATGAATTTGATATTTTTATTTATGAAGTATATTATAAAATAGAATATAGCGCAATATTTTAGGTTATAAACATAGTAGAAAGAAGGGATTAGAATGTCTAAGGAAAGGCTATTAATTTTAGATGGTCATAGTCTTATGTATAGAGCTTTTTATGCATTACCAGCTCTAACAAACTCTGATGGAATATACACTAATGCAGTTTATGGTTTTACAACGATGCTTTTAAAGATGAAGGAAGAGTTTAAGCCAGATTATATTGTTACAACATTTGATAGGCGAGCACCTACTTTCCGTCATGAAGAATATAAAGATTATAAGGCAGGTAGAAAAAAAATGCCTGATGAGCTACAAGGACAATTTGCTCTAGTTAGAGAACTTTTAAAGAAAATGGCTATAGATATATATGAACTAGATGGTTTTGAGGCTGACGATTTAATGGGAACATTATCTGTGTTTGCAGAAAAAGAAGGACTTGAAGTTTTTATAATAACAGGAGATAGAGATGCACTTCAGCTTGCAACAGATAATGTTAAAGTTGTAATAAATAAAAAAGGAATGTCAGAAAAAGAAATATATGATAGAAATAGAATGATAGAAGAATATGGAGTAACTCCTACAGAATTTATAGATGTAAAGGGGCTAATGGGTGATTCATCTGATAATATTCCAGGTGTGCCAGGAGTAGGTCAAAAAACTGCTTACAAGCTTATAAAAGAGTATAAGAGTATAGAAAACATTCTAATGAATCTTGAAAAAATCAGTGGCAAAAAACTTGTGGAGAATCTAACAACTTATAGTGAACAGGCTATTTTTAGCAAGAAATTAGCTACTATTATTACATGTGTTCCTATGGAGATAGATTTAGAATCTATTAAGTCCAAAGAAAATTTTGATATACGTGCTGTAAAAGATTTATTTTATAAATTACAATTTAAATCTTTAATAAGCAGAATACAAGATAATGAAGATACAGTTGAGGAAACTTTTTCTGCTGAATTTGATGTAATAGATAAGATAATTCAACTTGAAGAGATCACACGTCAAATAAAAGATACTATTTATATAATTTTTGATATAGAAAACACAAATATATTTACTAAAATTAGTATAAATAACATATACCTTAATTACAATGAAAAAAACTATTTGATTAAGATTACTGATTTATTTAATGAAGATGAAGAGAAAGCTATAAAATATTTAAAAATTATACTTGAAAGTACAGAAATTAAAAAGGTAAGCCATGCTGTAAAAAATGCTTACACTGCTCTTAATAAAAAAGGAATTAAATTGCAAGGAGTAAAATTTGATACTGAACTTGCTGCTTATCTGCTTGATTCAGCTAAAAAAGAGTATAGTCTAGAAACTCTTATGGATATTAATCTTAGAATCAGTATCCAAGGTGAAGGTCATGCAAAAGAAATTAATAAAGTAGCATTATTAAAAGGTCTTTATGTGATACTAAAAAAGAAAATTGAAGAGTATAGAATGGAAAAACTTTTATATACTGTGGAACAACCATTAACAGAGGCTATATCATATATGGAAGCTGAAGGGTTTACAATAGACAGAGATAATTTAGAGAAACTTGGTGTAAAGTTTGCTGCAGAGATAGCCAACTTAGAAAAAACTATTTTTGATTTATCCGGAGAAGAATTTAATATAAAATCTCCTAAACAATTAGGTAAGATATTATTTGAAAAATTGGATTTACCTGTTATAAAGAAAACAAAAACAGGATATTCAACCAATGCAGAGGTATTAGAGGCATTATCAGATAAACATCCTATTATTGTAGAAATAACTAGGTATAGACAACTAACAAAGATTTTTTCAACATATATTGAAGGGCTACAAGCAGTTATTGATACAGATGGTAGAATACATTCAAACTTTACGCAAACAGTTACAACAACAGGAAGATTATCAAGTACAGAGCCTAATCTGCAAAATATACCAATAAGACATGAAATGGGTAGAGCTATAAGGCGAGCGTTTATACCACACAACGATCAGTGCGTTATATTATCTGCGGATTACTCACAGATAGAGCTTAGGGTACTTGCTCATATTGCAGGTGATACAAATTTAATTGAAGCATTCATTGCACATAGTGACATCCATACTAAAACAGCATCTGAGGTATTTAATGTACCAATGGCTGAAGTTACAAAACTTATGAGAAGTAATGCAAAGGCTGTAAACTTTGGGATAGTCTATGGTATTGGTGAATTTAGTTTAGCAAAAGATTTAAACATATCAAGGAAAGACGCTAAAAACTATATAGAAACTTATTTTGAGAGATATCCTAATGTTAAAAAATATATGAAGGATATAGTTGTTGAAGCTGAAGAAAATAATAGTGTTACAACAATACTTAATCGACGTAGATTTATACCTGAAATAAACTCTTCAAACAAAATGGTAAAAGCTGCTGGAGTAAGGCTTGCTATGAATACACCTATACAAGGAAGCGCAGCAGATATTATAAAACTTGCTATGATAAATGTATTTGATAAATTAAAGGAAGAAGGATTAAAAAGTACTTTAATTCTTCAAGTTCATGATGAATTAATATTAAATGTATATAAGGATGAACTTAAGCAAGTTGAAATTTTAGTTAAAGACCAAATGGAAAATGTTGTTAAACTATTAGTGCCTTTAGAAGTTGAAATAAGTACAGGGGATACTTGGTACGAGGCTAAGTAATAAGGAAAAGCTAGTGGTTAAACCTATAAAGCTATATTCTTAGATTTTAACTATAAAAAAGTAGGGGAGAAGAAAATGCTAAAGGTAGGAATAACAGGTGGCATCGGTAGTGGAAAAAGTACTGTAACTAATATGCTTAGTGAAAAAGGTTATCACATTATTGATGCAGACATTGTCTCTAGGGAGGTTTTCATAATATACCCTGAGATAAATAGTGAAATTAAAGAAAAATTCGGATATGAGTTTTTTGACGAATATGGTGAACTAAATAGAAAAATACTTGGAAACTATATATTCAAGAGTGATAAACGTAGAAAAAAACTTGAAAGTATAATTATGCCTTTTATAAGAAAAGAAATAATTAGCAAAATAAAAATATGTGAGGACAAAAACTTAAAATTGTGTTTTCTGGATGCACCTACTTTAATAGAGAATAAGTTACATACAAGTATGGATGTAACTATTTTAGTATGGGTAGATAGTGATATTCAAATACAAAGAGTTGCATCTCGTGATGGTTTAAAAACAGATCAAATAATGGATAGAATAAGAGCTCAAATGCCAATGAATGAGAAAAAAAAATATGCAGATTATATTATTGATAATGGAGGAAGTATTATCAATACAGAAATGCAATTAAACCTAATTCTTACCCAGCTCGAAAGGTTAAAAGTGAAGTTATGAAGGTTAAAAAAATTATAAAAATTTTAAGTCTAATTTGTTTAGTTATTATATTAATCAATATAAAAAGTATTTTTAAAACCTTTTATCCTTTAAAAAATGAAAATTTGATTATTAAATACTCACAACGTTACAATGTTGATCCTTGTTTGGTTGCTGCTGTAATTAGGGCAGAAAGTAATTTTGATGGAAGTGCTGTGTCACATAGAGGGGCTTATGGGCTTATGCAGATAATGCCTGATACAGCACAATGGATTGCTATAAATATGAAATTAAAAAATTTTAATGTTGAAAAATTATATGATAACGAAATTAACATTGCTATGGGATGTTGGTATTTGAATAATTTAAATAATGAATTTAGTGGAGATATAGAATTAGAGCTTGCAGCATATAATGGCGGACGTGGAAACGTTCAAAAATGGCTTAAGAATCCCGAATATTCTAGTGATGGAAAAACATTAATTAGTATTCCTTTTAAGGAAACAGATAAGTATGTAAAAAAAGTAAAGACAAATTACAATATCTATTTAAAATTATATGGTGAAGGATTAAAATTATCTAATGTAAAATAATTAATTAGTTATTTTTAAATTCAACTAAAAACAGATAAAAATCTTGACAACTTGTTTTAATGTGATATATAATTAACATCGTAGTCAAAAGGATTGCAAGAACGTGTGACTACGATGTTAATCCTTATTATAAGACAATAATATTTGCGATAGTGGCGGAATGGCAGACGCGCACGTTTAAGGGACGTGTGGGAGACCATACGGGTTCAAGTCCCGTCTGTCGCACCATGTTAAACTAAGTAGTATCAGCACTCTGTAGGTGTTGGTACTTTTTTTATTCAAAGAAGAAGTGCCAAAACTTACAACACGTCTATTTGGAGTAAAGACAAGTAGACGTGTTGTTCTTTTTTGAAAGAAGATATATGTGCAAGAAGATAGAAGTAAAGTTGCAAGAGAGCCGATACGAGTGTTAAAATGAACATTATATAATGTTAGTATAAAAAAATATTAATAAGAAGTAATTTCTATATATGAGCAATTGTATATAGGGAGCTATAAGGCACCGTATGTAATTTATAGAAAGTGATAATTATTAGGAGTTAGAAAGGGAGATATATATGACATATACTTTTATATGTAAGACAAAACAATGTGAAAACTATAATAAAAAATTTGATATAGAGAAATCTATGAATGATGATAGTGAAGTTAAATGTGAAAAATGTGTATGTAAAGCTAAAAGAAAATATAGTGTTCCGGTATTTGACATTAAATGTAGTGATTTTTGTGGGAAAATAGGTAAATAAGTAGAGTATATTTAAGTAGAAAATATCTTTGGGAGAAGAAACAACTGGAGAATTTGATAATAAAAACAATAAGGAATTGATTAAATCAAAAAGAGAAGTGAGATAGAAATATTTCACTTCTCTTTTTATTTTGTAAATATAAATTTTGTGTTTAACAACATTTTGGAAGCTTCAAGTCTACCATCTTCTATAAGTGGCAGTCTAAATCTGCTTCCAAAGTTGTTAATATTGCAGCGACCCAGGAGATGATTTAATGAATATTTGAAATAAATAAGGAAAAACTAACTTCTGAAAGAGGTGTAAATTATGAAAAATGAAAAAGAAAATCTTAATGAAAAACAGAAAAAACAATCTAAAAGCAAAGAAAATAACCCTGTGACTATAAATGGAGATAGTAACATGAGAAAACCTGTAAGAGGTTTAAAGTAAAGAAATGCAAAGAGGATGTATTCACATCTTCTTTGCATTTCTTTTTATTAGTAATAAATTATAAAGTTACTTTAACGACATTTCAGAAGGAAAGTCTCCCACGTCTATAAGTGGGAGTTACCTATCCTAGTAAAAATAAAACTTCAGTGGGAGTTAAATTTCCTTCTGAAGTCGTTAATGCATCTCTTTCAGAGATGTTGCAGCGACCCAGGAGATGATTTAACATTATTTAAATAAGTAATGTATGTTATATTAATATATTTATTTATTATTTTTATATAAATTCATGAAATTTAGTATCAAAATACATTCTTTAGCATAAATTGGTAATGTATTAGTAATATCAGAATAAGGAGGCAATTATGAACCAAGAGGGAAGAAGTATTGTAGATATAGATTTGCAAGAAGATTATGAAATGGTTCCACTTGAACCAATGATGTATGGAAACAGCCCAATGAATATGATGCCAAACATGGAATTCAATCAAAATATGGGAGTTCCAATGGGATTTATGCAGGATATGAATCCTAACACAAGAATGAATTCAATGGGAATGAGCCAAGATGAAAGAATGAACCCTTGGATGGGAATGAGTCAATTTAATGAAGACATGTTCATGAATGGATTTAATCCTATGGAAGGGATGGATAGTGACATAGCTGAATATGATGGATTTAGAGAATTAGACAAAGCTCAGCAGGAAGAATCACTACAAGAACAGTATGGTAGACCTGGTTTGCCTATACCACCTAGGCCACAACACAATGCTACGGAGGATATTGTAAGAAGAATTGAGAGGTATAATCCGGCTATAGTTAGTCGTATGACAAGATGCGGTATACCATATGTAGAAGCGAAGGATATAATTAGAAGAATTGTTAAAGTGACACTTATGTACAGGGACGAATAAAAATAATTTGTAACTAACATAAACAAATATAAAAATTATTTAAGGTATAACCCTATAAAATATATAGGGTTATTTTTAGTTAATAGGTATTTTTAAGTATACATAATAATATATATAATATTTATTGAAGGAAATTTTAAAGCAACGTAGAATTTAAATATTAAATAGGAGAAATTAAATAGGAGAAAAAATTAAAGCCATGTAAATATAAAGAGGTGTAGATATGTTTAATATTGATATAGATTTCGATAATATAAGAATTATGAATTTAGAAAAAGAAGATATTTGTAATGTTAAAGAATGGATTGGCAATCAAAAAGTTTTTAGCACAGAGGATGAGTTAAATTATGGGGTTAAGGAGTTTTATGAAAGATATTTAGAGTATTATGTTAGCGAAGGAGAATATTTTCTGAAAATATTATGTGGTAATGAGCTTATTGGTATTATAAAAGGTAGAATAGAATTTAAAAATCCAAATGAAGTTTGGATTATGTGTTATCTAATAGATGTTAAATTTTACAATAATGAAATATCAAACAAAATCATCAATGAATTTTTAAAACATTTATATAATAATTATGGAATAAGCAATTTTTATACTCTTGTTTCTTCTAATAATTTGGATATGATAAAATTATGGACGAGCAATAACTTTGAAATAATTAGAAAAACAAAAAACTTTTTAAAAACAAAAAATGAAAATAAAAACATATTAATTTTAGAAAAAATAATCTTCAATAACTAAATCAGACATTAATTGTCGGATTTTTTTATTGAAGGGCGACTAAGCATAAATAATTAATGCATATGTGCAAGAAATATTTTTCTTTCTTATTCTAAAATCAGAGTTTTTATAATAATATTTTAAATAGGGATTATTAAGTTAGGGGATGTTAAAGTGAAATATACTAGATATAATTATAAAGCACCTAAGAAAAAAAATAATTTTATAATTGTTATTACATTAACATTAATAGCAGCTATTGCTTTGGGTACTATGTTTTCTAAACTGTTACCTAAAAATAATGCAAATGCCATTGCAAATGATAAAGCTACGAAAGTAAGTTTAAAAAAAGATATAAAATTAAACAAAGCCAGCACCATAGATACTAAAGCGGTTTCTACAAGCAATATTAAGAATTATGTAGCAATACAGTGTGGTGTTTTTAGTACAAAAGCGAGTGCGTTGTTATTAAAAGATAGTTTAAAAGATCTTGGCGTACCATTTATTATTGAGGATGGTAAGTTAAATAGAGTTTTACTGGGGGTATATCCTAAAGAGGGTACTGATAGTGTGGTTAAACAACTTAAGGCAAAAAAAATAGCTTATGCTAAAATAAATTTTCAGTTGGTTGGTAAGGATTTAACTAGTGCACAAACTAATGAAATGATAAGTGCAGATATTAAAATATTAAATAAACTTTCAGAAAAAAACACAAAAGCAATTCAGACTGTAGAATTAAAAAAATGGATGGTTTCACTTAAAGGAGCAGAACAAAAAAGCAACAGCTATGGTAATCTTAAACAAATAAAAGCATATTTAAATGCTTTACCACAAGAATTAAAAAAAGAAAAAACAGAGGCAGGATATGTATATATTTATAAATTTATAAAACAAATTTCAAAAACATAGATATTTTAATTTGTTAAGGATTACAATAGAACGAAATCTTTATAATTGAGTATATAACATAGAAAAAAATAAAAAATGCAAGTAGGAATACGAGCCTACTTGCATTTTTATAGAAAATTATTAGTAAATGCCATACTTTGCAAGTAAAATTAATTATTAACTTTTTTTGAATAATATTTTTATACACTTGTGCATGAATTTATTAAATGTTAAAATGTATAAGATATATAAGTAATGTGGGAGGTACAATTTGAAAAGTGCAGAAAGAAAAAATACATCTTTTATATTTTTTATAATGTTAGGAGCAATTTCTGGAAGTTTTATAGGCGAACTATTAGGAAATAACATGAATGCACTCGATTTTTTAAAGAGTACTTACACAATAGGTATGAGTAAACCTATGCTTATGGATTTTAAAGTATTTGCAATAACTTTCGGTATAAATTTTAATATTAACATTATGTCTATTATAGGCATAGTTTTGGCAATAATATTATATAGAAAGTATTAGGAGTGATATAGTGGAGATTATTCTAGCTTCTGCCTCGGAGCGTAGATCTGAACTTTTAAAGAAAATAACCAGTGATTTTAAAATATTGGTTAGTGATTTCGAAGAGAGCAAAGTATCTTTTACTGGAAATTGTGGAAACTATGTTATGACATTAGCAAAGGGAAAGGCTATGACTATTTGTAGTAGCGTTAAAAAACCTGCTATTATAATAGGATGCGATACTATTGTTTATTTTAAAGGTAAAGTGTTTGGTAAGCCTAAAAACAATCTTGAAGCTTTTCAAATGCTTAGTGATTTAAGTGGTAATACACATGAGGTATATACAGGCATTGCAATAGTTAACACGCAGACACAAGAAATTAAGACTGAATGTGTTTGCACACAAGTAAAATTTTCAAAACTTTCTTTGAGTGAAATAAATGATTACATAGAAACAGGAGAACCAATTGGCATGGCTGGAGCTTATGCAATACAAGGAGCAGCGTCTAGATTCGTTGAAGAGATAAAAGGCTGCTACTATAGTGTTGTGGGGTTACCGGTAAACAAAGTATATTATATGCTAAGGGAGATGGGGGTCAATCTGTAAAGGAGTTGTTTATAGGTATGACCTACAAGATTATGGATTTGCCACAAAATGAAAGACCTAGGGAGAAATTGTTAAGATATGGTGCTGAAACTTTATCTAACAATGAACTATTAGCTATAATACTTAGGGTAGGATCAAAAAATGAAAATATTATAATACTTTGTAACAGAATAATTTCTGAGTGCGGTGGATTAAATGGACTTTTCAGTTCAAGTGCTGAGGAATTTATGAATTTAAAAGGGATTGGAAACGCCAAAGCAACACAACTTTTAGCACTTATAGAAATTTCAAAACGGTTTAGAAGTTTTAAATCTGGAGAAGAGTACAAAATTACTTCTCCCAAAGATGTTGCAGAGTATCTTATGGAGGAAATGAGATATTTAAAAAAAGAATATCTTAAGTTAATTATGTTAAATACTAAGAACGTAATTATAAGTATAAAAGATATCTCAATTGGTAATTTGAATACCTCAATAGTTCATCCAAGAGAAGTATTTTACGAAGCTATTAGAAAATGCAGTGCTTCTGTGATTATTTGTCACAATCATCCGTCGGGGGATCCAACTCCAAGCAAGGAAGACATAAGCATTACTATAAGACTTAAAGAATGTGGTAAATTATTAGGAATAGAAGTACTTGATCATATAATTATTGGTAATGGAATTTATACTAGTTTAAAAGAAAAAGGAATGCTTTAGATATGAGAGGAGAAATTATAATGGGAATATTTGGAACGTCTCACGATATGGGAATAGATTTAGGAACAGCAAACACATTAATTTATTTGAAGGGGAAAGGAATTGTACTAAGAGAACCTTCGGTTGTAGCTATAAATATAAATACTAATAAGGTTTTAGCTGTTGGTGAAGAGGCTAAACAGATGATAGGTAGAACTCCAGGAAATATTGTTGCAATTCGTCCTATGAAAGATGGAGTAATTGCAGATTTTAATATAACAGAGAAGATGCTTAGGCACTTTATAAATAAAGTTAGTCCCAAAGGATTCACAAGTCCAAGAATTGTAGTTGGATTTCCATCTGGAGTAACTGAGGTTGAAAAGAGAGCAATAGAGGAAGCGTCTAAAAGGGCAGGAGCACGTGAGGCATACCTAATGGAAGAACCAATGGCGGCTGCTATTGGAGCTGGGCTACCTGTAAATGAGCCAACAGGTAGTATGATAGTGGATATAGGTGGTGGAACTACTGAGGTTGCAATAATTTCATTAGGTGGTATTGTAACATGCAAGTCTCTAAGAGTAGCAGGTGATGAACTTGATCAATCAATAATAGCATTTGTTAAAAAACAGTACAGTCTTATGATTGGTGAGAGAACAGCAGAAAATATTAAAATGGAGCTTGGATCAGTGTTTGAACAAGAAGATGATGAAATGAGTATGGAAATAACAGGACGAGATTTAATAACTGGACTTCCAAAAGTAATAGAGGTAACACAGAAACAAGTAAGAGAAGCACTAAGTGAACCAATTCAATCAATAATTGAAGCTATAATAACGACACTCGAGAAAACCCCACCAGAACTTGCATCAGATATAATGGAGAAAGGTATTATGTTAACTGGAGGTGGTGCTTTAATAAAAGGAATAGATGCACTAATAAACCAGGAAACACATATGCCTGTACACATATCTGAAAATCCACTTGATTGTGTTGCAATAGGAGCAGGTAAAGCTCTCGATAATATAGATGTCATGAGTAAAAGAGGATAAATATGAAAAAAAATAAACTGACAGTAGTTGTTATAATATTGTCAGTTACCTTTTTATCTTTAATAGGATATAGTGCAAATCGAGGAAAAATGTCTTTTGTGGAGAATGGTGTGGGTGTAACAATAAATTCAGTACAAGGTTTATTTTATGATAGTTTATACAAAATAAGTAGTTCATTTCAGTTTATAACAAATGTCTCAAAGGTTAAGACGCAAAATGAAGAACTTCGAAAAAGTAATAGTAAATATCAGAGCAAAGCTCTGGAATATAGCGCATCAATAAAAGAAAATGAAAGATTAAGAAGCATGTTTAAGTTTTCAGAACTAAAGGATCAATATAATTATGTAGGAGCTGACATAATTGGAATAAGTGGAAATAGTTTTACAGACGGATTTATAATCAGCGAAGGAGAAGATAAGGGCATAAAAAAAGGAATGATTGCTATGACTGGGGAAGGCTTAGTAGGTCAAGTTACTTCTGTTGGTAATAATTGGTCTATTGTGCAAAGCTTATCTAATAAAAATATTGCAGTTGCTGCCCTTGTTCACAGAACAAGAGATAACAATGGTATTGTTAAAGGATACACAGACAAAAACAATAAACCTCTTGCAGAAATAGATCGTCTTTCTTTAGATTCTGGTGTAAAAAAAGGTGATGTGATAGAAACGTCAGGTCTTGGAGGAATATATCCTGCTGGAATTCAAATAGGAAAGGTACTTAGTGTTCATGAGGATAAAGGTGAAGTAATGAAAAGTGCTATAGTACAACCTTATGTTGATTTTTCTAAGATTGAAGAAGTTTTTATTGTTATACCAAAAAATCCAAGGGAAATAAAATATTAGGAGCTGTATTATGAAGAAAATATTAACTGTAGTATTTTTATGTATTTTATTCCTAATATTAGATAATACTTTGATGCCTTTACTTAAGATTAATGGAGTATATCCAAGCTTATTATTTACTTTTGCACTTTGTTATTCAATTGTTAGTGATTCAAAAGAGGCGGTAGTGATAGGAATTGTTACTGGCGCATTGCAAGATGTGTATTTTTTTAATGGGTTTGGTATTAATATGCTAAGCAACATGCTTATGTGTATTATAGCTACAAACATAGGTAAAAATATATTTGTTGAAAAATCATTTTTGCCAATAATATCATCCTTTGTGTTAAGTATAGTAAAAGGGTTAATAGTATTTTGTTTATTGCTATCAGTAAAACAATATACAAATTTAGGAGTGATTTTTTATAGTGGGGTATATAATTTAATAGTTTCTATTTTTATGTATAAATTTGTATACAAACTTTCTCAAAATGAGTACATGAAGACAGAATGGAAATTTTAAAATCTAAAACTCCAAATAAACTCTGATAAATTTATTTGTCAGAGTTTATTTAATTGATAGCATTTGACTAAAATAAAAAAAATATCGAAATAAAGCAGGAATTTAATACTAATATGTTGAAATAGTAGCGTAGTCACATTCAATTTAATAATAGTTAATTGTACTATTATTAGATGTTTGTTATTTATTTTTATGTTCCTTAAGTTCAATTATGGAGCAAAACAATTAGTAATTGCTTTTCAACCCAGAGGAGAGCTAGGAGGTTAAAATTATGATTACAGATAAAATAATTATTAAAGGAAATAAAGAGGGATTAAATGTAGTTATAAATATGAATCATTTCAGCGATTTTGATGATATGTTGGAGTCTTTAGTTGATAAGCTTATGCAAGGGAGAAAATTTTACAAAGGTAGCACTTTGAAAATTACTACTGAACTTAAATACATAAATGATAGAGAAATTAGAAAATTAAAGGAAATATTATTTGATGAATTTTTAATTAGCGATTGTATTTTTCAGGAACAAGGAGATTCCACAACCAAAGTATTTACTGGTATTTATGAGGGGAGAACCAAGTTTTTGAGAAAAACTATTAGAAGTGGACAAAGTATAAATTATCCAGGTAATGTTGTTATA
The DNA here is from genome assembly GCF_018861705.1 of Clostridium psychrophilum. GTDB lineage: Bacteria > Bacillota > Clostridia > Clostridiales > Clostridiaceae > Clostridium_AD > Clostridium_AD psychrophilum. Next base: position 16,170 of record NZ_JAHLEC010000034.1, read on the forward strand.
ATTGGAGATGTGAATCCGGGAGCTGAAATATATGCAGCAGGAAATATAATTGTATTTGGTACTTTAAGGGGAGCTGTGCATGCGGGTACTAATGGCAATGAAAAGGCTATAATTGCTGCATTTAAGTTGGAACCTCAAATATTACAAATTGGAAATATTATTACGAGATCACCAGAAGATGAAATCAAACCTCAATATCCTGAGGTGGCGAAAATTAAAAATGGTAATATCATTGTAGAGCCATATTTAGATAATAAATATATATAATGGGGGTAATGCACATGGGAGAATCTATAGTTATAACATCCGGTAAGGGTGGTGTAGGTAAAACAACAACCACAGCAAATATAGGAACGGCAATTGCATCTATGGACAAGAAAGTAGTGGTTATTGATGGGGACACAGGACTTCGAAATCTTGATGTTTTAATGGGACTTGAGAACAGAGTGGTCTTCACTTTAGTAGATGTTATTGAAAAAAGATGTAGATTAAAGCAAGCCCTAATAAAAGATAAAAGATTTAGTAATCTATTTTTACTGCCAACGGCTCAAACAAGAGACAAAAATGATATTAATATAAAGGATATGCTTCTAGTAGTAAATGAATTAAAAGCAGACTTTGATTATGTTATTATAGATTGTCCTGCAGGTATTGAACAAGGGTTTGAAAATGCTATTGTAGGCGCTGATAGAGCTATTGTAGTAGTTAACCCAGAACTTACATCTGTTAGAGATGCAGACAGGGTAATAGGAAAATTAGATTCTAAAGGCATTGATAAGCATGAAGTTATAATAAATAGAATGAATTATGAAATGACAAAAAATGGTGATATGTTATCTGTAGATGATATTATAGAATGTTTGGCTATCAAATTAATCGGAGTTGTTCCAGATGATAGGAAGGTTACAATTTCAACGAATAAAGGTGAACCAATAGTGCTTGATGATAAGTCACTGGCTGGTATAGCTTTCAAAAACATTGCTAAAAGAATATTGGGCGAAGAAGTACCTTATGCTTCATTAGATGGGTCATCAGCAATAGGCACTGGATTTTTTGCATCTATAAAAAGGATATTTAAAGGAGTATAAATAATGGAGGGGACGTTAATGAATTTATTTAAAATCTTTTCTAATAAAATTTTCTCAAAGGACATTGCGAGTGACAGGTTAAAGCTTATTTTAATACACGATAGAGCAGACATATCACCGGATTTTTTAGAAATGATTAAAGCTGATATACTTAAGGTGATTTCTAAATATGCTGAAATTGAAACTGGTGATATTGAAGTTAGATTAACAACAACTGAAGAATATGAAGGAAATTCACCAGCACTAATCGCAAATATACCTATTAAAAAAATAAAAAGATAAGTTGGCAAATAGCTATGCATAATTAATGACTTATGCATAGCTATTTGCTTTTTATATGATATAATCATATTTGATACGGAGGGTAGGTTAAAGTATGAAAATTTTACAAAGCCTAAAATTAAACAAAAAGCTATTAAGAGAATTGGACTATTGTACAATTATACTTTCAATTTGTATTGTAGCTTTTGGTTGTATAAATATTTATAGTGCAACGAGCAAGGATTATGGAACTTACTACATTAGATTACAAATAATATTTTTTATATTAGGTCTTATTATGGCATATCTTTTCTTGGTATTTGATTATATGCTAATAGAAAATTATGCTGTTATAATATATTGGGCTGGTGTTATATTACTAATAATTAATCAGGCTTTTGGGTCTACTACAAATGGTGCGAATTCTTGGATAAGAATTGGTAGTGTGGGATTACAACCTTCTGAATTTGCTAAAATTGGTATGATATTAATGCTTGCCAAAAAATTAGATGAAATGGAAGGAAAAATAAATAACCCTAGAAATTTATTCGAGTTAATGTTTTATGCAGCAGTGCCAATGATTTTAATTGTTATTCAACCAGATATGGGAATGACGATGGTAAGCTTTTTTATAGTACTAGGAATATTCTACTGCATAGGGCTCAATTATAAAGTAATAATCGGTGGGATAACTTCAGTTTTATTATTAGTTGTAGGTATATGGAATTCACCAATCATGCAAAGTTATTGGAAAGTAAGACTTACATCTTTTTTGGATCCTACTAAAAATTCACTTGGGTCTGGGCTCCAGCTAATTCAATCACAGATTGCTATAGGTTCGGGAGGAATATTTGGTAGAGGTTTTGGAAAAGGCGTGCAATTTAGTTCTGTTCCGGAAAATCATACAGATTTTATTTTTGCTGTTTTATCTGAAGAATGGGGTCTTATTGGTGCACTAATATTAATACTATTATATGGTATAATTATATATCGTTTAATAGGAATTGCAAAAGAGTCTAAAGATATTTTTGGAACTGTAGTATGTGTTGGATTTATTTCGAATTTGCTGTTTTCAATAATGCAAAATATTGGAATGACCATGGGTCTTATGCCTATAACAGGAATAACATTGCCATTTATGAGTTATGGTGGAAGTTCACTTTTAACAAGCTTTATAACACTAGGAATTGTGTTGAATGTGGGAATGAGAAGAAAGAAAATAAATTTTTAAAGTACAAAAGGAATTATTTAAGTACATATAAAACATTATAGTTGATTGCAAAACTCTTCAAAAAAATTAGACAGATAATGGATTAAGAATCTCCTGATTTATAGCGAACTTAATAAGCGCTAATCTGATTACAAAAAATGATTATGCTATTAAAGATTTTACAGATAAAAGGTGAGTTTTTTTATCAAGTTTATCAGCAATTAAAATTACAATTTGTTGCATTATTGCAGCGAGAATTACTTCAACTTTAAGAGAAACAGTATTTCTTAATTTTGTATATCCAAGACACATAGGAAATTTGACCATGAAGTTCGTTCTTTCAATTATGGTTCTTATTTTATAAAGACGAATCCATTTATCTGATCCTCTTGGGATAATAGTATTTAGTCTGTAATTATCATTAACAGTAGTATGATGCATTCTACCACAAGGTGATGTGGTACAAGGTTTTTCACAGGATAGAATATACGTTGTTTTGCCATTTATAACTGCCTTCTTGGATCTTGGACAGAGCCATTTTAGCCTTAATGGTCTTCCTTTTTCTTTTGAGGAACCATCAAATTTTATCTGTAAAGAATTATCATTTGGACAGGTTGGAATACCATTTTCATTAAGTTTTATTTTGCCTATATCCTTAGTTCTTCTTGGGTTTAGTGGAATTATAGGAATCATGGAATGATTTTTATAAAGATACTTATAGTTATCAATGGCGTCAAAGCCAGCATCACCTAAAAAATATTTATATTTAAAATCAGGATGATAATTGAAGAAATTATTAAGGACCGGAATAAGGCTTTTGGCATCGTAATTATCTTTATGTTCAGCTCCAGATTTAGCGTCAGCTATATTAATAGAATTATCACTGTTATAGAAATCAATATGCCTTATAATACCGAGACCGTTGGTGACTAAAGCGACTTTTCTTGAGTAACAATAGTGACCATTGATATAAGATAGTTTAATGTCTTTATTAGAAAAAGATTCCTTAGGCATCTGAGAACAAGCGTAGCTATGAGCATTGAAATTAGGAATGTTCTTAGAAAACTTCCTAGTATTTCTCATAACTGAGTCAAAGGCTTTAGGGTTGTTTTCTTTAACATAACCCTCAATACCTGTAGTATCAACTACAAGAATTGCGGCAAGATCGGGTCGTAGCCTCCGGCATATAGGTTCAGTGATTTCAACCAGATTATTAAAAAACACAAGGAAATCATCCTCGAAGTCGATTTTTAGTCTTGAAAATTGGGATGCATTTGGTACTCTGGAAAAACCACATAATGTTTTAAGTTCTGATGAAAAATTTAGTATATTAATTAACAAAGATATATCGGCGATAGAGAGTATCATTTTTATAATTAAAGCCGTTATCATAGATGAAAGCTTATAATTTCTAGGGTGGCCAGTTGAGGCATAATAGTGATTAAAGAAGCTTTGAGGAATTAATTCAGATAAATCGATATATTGGTCAAAAAGACGTATCAGCTTTGGTTTATCTTGATGAAAGTACTCATCAAGATCTGTGTAAATATCAGTAAGAGATAATTGTTTTAAATTCGGTTGCATGGGGTTTTCTCCTTTCTGTGAATTTAGTTGTGATGAATATAAATTCGACAAAAGGTGGGGGAATTCCTGTAAATATATGATTGTAAAGCCTTGAAGTCACTTGACTACAAGGTTATGCAATTAACTAATAAAACATTATATAGGGGGGAATAAATATGAGAATAGCGTTAGTAGCACATGATAAGAAAAAGGCTGATATGATTGATTTTGCAAAACGTTACAAAGATGTGTTAGAAAAACATGACTTATATGGAACAGGAACAACTGGAAAATTAATAAATGAACAAGTTGGTCTTTCAGTTACTAGATTTTTATCAGGGCCTATGGGTGGAGATCAACAGATAGGTGCAAAACTTGCACAGGGTGAACTGGATATGATAATTTTTTTAAGAGACCCACTAACACCACAACCTCATGAACCTGATATATCAGCTCTTCTTAGATTGTGTGATGTACATTGTGTTCCACTTGCCACAAATTTAGGTACAGCTGAAGTTTTAATGAGAAGTCTAAAGAATCGTGATTAATAATAATATATCAAAACAAGCATTGCATAATTTGTAGTGCTTGTTTTTTTTTATGGCGTAATTGATACTTTTTATTGGAATATGTAATAAAAATTAGAAAAATAAAATATATATAAATAGTAAAAAGAATGCAAGAGGGGGATAAAATGGGCAATTATAATACGCAATATCAAAGCTATTATAATAATTTGGCAAGAAAGCAAAGAGGGGTAAGTAAGTTTTCTAATGATAATAATACACAAAGTAGAATAACAAATTTTTGTATAAAGAGATTAACCAGGGAATTAATTGGTGTATTAGCATTGTTTATTTTTGTTCTGTTTTTAAAAGTAGTAGTTACACCTAAAACAAAATATGTTTATGATTATTCTAAGGAAGCTATAAATCAGCAATATAATTATAGCCTATTACTTGGCAAAGCTAAGGGTGTTAACGTTAAAGATGTAGAAGCTAGCACAGTGAGTTTTATAGAGAAAATCAAAAGTACAATTTCTAATAATAGCACTAGTTTTCAATAATTTTAGTAATTGTTTTGGGGGATTAATTGATAAGAATAAGTAAGTTTTTTATACCGTACATTATTTTATTAATAATATTAGGTTTCAAAGGGGAACTGGTAATAGCATTTGCTTTTGTATTTATCCATGAGTTAATGCATTATTTAACCGCCAGAATTTTAGGGTTTTCGGGTTTTGATATAGAAATACTCCCTGTAGGAGCTGTCCTTAAAGTAAAGGATTTAGATGAAGCAAGTGCTAAAGAGGATCTAATAATTTCTTTGGCAGGTCCTTTGTTGAACTTAGTACTTGCTATTATTTTTTACGTCTTATTTATAATATTTAAAAGTCCTTATTTTTTCTTAATATGTAATACTAATTTAGCTATAGGTATTTTCAACCTTATTCCAGCGTTTCCACTTGATGGAGGGAGAGTACTTAGGGATATACTTAGTTTTAACACTATTTATAGAAAGGCTAATGAAATTTCTGTTAGGATTAGTATGGTACTTGGAAGCATCTTTATGTTTTTATATTTTGTAAGTGTAAGTGCAAATAAAAGTAATTTTAATTTGGGTTTGATTTCTATATTTATTCTAATATCTTCGATTAAAGAGAAGGAAAGGATAGTATATTTAATTATGGGTTATATTATTAAAAAAAAATACAAATTTATAAAGAGAGGATATGTAGAGAATCGAAGTATATCTATTTTTTGTGAAAAAAATTTACTGTCAGTTTTAGGAATAATTGATAAGAATAAATACAATCTTTTTACAATATTAGATGAGAACATGAAAGTGTTAGAAATTTTGTACGAAGATGAAATTGTTGAGGCAATAAAAGCTTACGGTAACATAAGTTTAAGTGATTACATTGATATCAAAAAGTTGAAGGATAACTTATGAGATTGCATATTGATAAATAACCAGCCAATATTAGGCTGGTTATTTTGTTTGAAATTATTTTTAATTTTGAGATTTAACTATCATGTGTTAAAATAAATTGATGTAATAAACGTAAAATATTATTTATACTAGAGGAAAAAACGAGGAGTGGTTTCTATGAATAAAATTTCCGATGATATCTTATTTAAGGTTGAAAAACCTGCTAGATACGTAGGTGGAGAACTTAATTGTTGTTATAAAGATAAAGATAAAGTTGATATAAGATTTGCCTTTTGTTTCCCAGATGTGTATGAGGTGGGTATGTCACATTTAGGTAGTAGGATACTCTATCATGTATTAAATGAAAGGGATGATACCTATTGTGAAAGGGCTTTTGCTCCTTGGCCAGATATGGAAAAACAAATGAGAGATAATAATATAGCTTTATATGCACTAGAAAGCAAAGATTCATTAAATGAATTTGATTTTGTAGGTTTTACGCTTCAATATGAAATGAGTTACACAAACATTCTTAATATGCTAGATATGTCTGGAATTACTATAAGAGCTTCAGAGAGAGGCGAGGATGAACCTATAATTATGGCTGGTGGACCTTGTGCTTATAATCCAGAACCATTATACGATATAGTTGATTTTTTTGAACTTGGTGAAGGCGAAGAAATAATGAATGACGTTTTGGATGTTTATAAAAATTATAAGGGTACACGCAAGGAATTTTTAAGAGAAATATCTAAGATAAGAGGAGTATATGTTCCTTCATTATATGAGGTAACTTATAACGCAGATAATACTATTCGTGAATTTAAGCCTAAGTATGATGATGTTCCTAGTACTGTTAAGAAAAGATTTGTAGTAGATTTTGATAAAGTTTCTTTCCCAGAGAAAATAGTAGTTCCATATATTGGAATAGTACATGATAGGGTGATACTCGAGACTTTTAGAGGCTGTACAAATGGATGTAGATTTTGTCAAGCGGGAATGATATATAGACCAGTTAGAGAAAAAAGCACTGCAACTCTTTTAGATGAAGCAGATAAATTATTAAAGAGTACTGGTTATAGAGAGTTATCTTTAAGTTCTCTGAGCATTTGTGATTATTCGGATATTAAAAACCTTGTAACAACTCTTATAGAGAAAAATAAAGAGGACCACGTTAGTGTATCGTTACCTTCTATTAGGATAAATTCTTTCTCAGTGGACCTAATTAAGGAAATACAAAAGGTGAAAAAAACTGGCATAACTTTTGCACCTGAAGCAGGAACACAGAGAATGCGAGATATTATAAATAAAGGGGTAACAGAAGAGCAAGTGCTAGAAGCGGTTAGTAGTGTTTTTGAGTCTGGTTGGTCAGCTATAAAGCTTTATTTTATGGTGGGACTACCATATGAGACTTTAGAAGATGTTAGAGGAATTGCAGAGTTATCAGATAAAGTTGCAGGTGAATATTTTAAAATTCCTAAAGAAACACGAAAAAGAGGACTAAAAGTTACTACAAGTACAGCTATTTTCGTGCCAAAACCATTTACTCCATTTCAATGGGCACCTCAAAGCAGAATGGAAGATGTAGCCCAAAAAATAAAAGCAGTTAAGTACGCAATCAAAAGTAAGGCAGTTACATACAATTATCATGAATCAATAGTTTCATATCTTGAGGCAGTCATGGCTAGAGGTGACAGAAGAATTTGTGATGTTATAATAAAAGCATTTGAAAAAGGTGCAAAATTTGATGGTTGGGGCGAATATTTTGATTTTGATATATGGAAAGAAGCAATGGAAGAATGCAACGTTTCAGGAGATTTCTATGCTTATCGCGAAAGAAGTTATGATGAAGTACTTCCTTGGGATTTCATAGATATTGGCGTTGATAAACAGTATTTAATAAATGAAAATGAAAAAGCTAAAAAAGTAGAATTAACTCAAAACTGTAAATATGGCTGCACACATTGTGGCGTTGATGTTAACTTTAAAGAAGGGACGTGTTTCAAAGGTGCGCTATTTAATAAAGTACAGTAAAGACAGTGAAATCAAATTTGTTGCTCATTTAGATTTAATGAGAACAATCCAAAAAGTTATTAAAAGATCAGAACTCCCAATACAATATTCAAAAGGATTTAATCCTCATATGGCAGTCTCCATTGCACAACCTTTGTCTGTTGGGGTACATTCAAATGGTGAATATATGGATGTAGTACTTAATGAAGAGATTAACGAAGAATATATCATGGATAAAATGAATGAGAACACACCACGTGGAATCGAAATTTTAGATGTTGTAAAAGTAATCCCAGTTGAGGGAACAAAGAAAAAGCAAGCTATGGCAATTATTGATGCAGCTAGATATACTATTAAATTTAAATGCACTGATACAGAAAGTATTAAAGAAAAGATGGATAATCTATGTGCAATAGACGAATGGAACATTATTAAAACAAGTAAAAAAAGTGGAGAAAAGTTGGTTAATATAAAACAATTCATTCATGAGTTCGATTATAACGTAGATAATTTTGTACTGTGTGTTAAAGTACTCATTGCTTGTGGTAGTCGTGATAATTTATCAGCTAATCTACTTTGCGAATATATGAAGCAAAATTTAGAGTTTATTAATAAAGAGACATTTATTGATATAACGCGTGAAGAGATGTATGCATATAAGGATGATAAATTAGTCACTCTTAGTGAGTTTTTTTAAAATATTAGTACAATAGGAGTAGGGTAAAGTGAAAGAAATATATATTGAAAGACAAGATGAATTTTTAAGAATAGCTATAAAAGAAAACAACAAATTAAAAGAGTGTTTTATTGAGGAAGAGCATAGTGGACCTGTTACGGGAGAGATATATAAGGGAGTCGTAAAGAATATTGTTCCAGCAATTAAATGTGCTTTTATCGATATTGGTTATAAGAAAGATTGTTATATGTATCTTGATGAAAAATTTAACAACACTAAGATAAAAAAAGGCGACGAACTTATAGTTGAAGTCTTAAAAGAAGGTATAGACAAAAAAGGAGCAAAAGTTACTAGTGCATTTGGAATTCCTGGTACTTACAGCGTGATTGTGAATATTAATAAAGATATAAACTTTTCTAAAAAAATAAATAATAAAGTTTTCGAAACTATGGTAAAAGATTCACTTGTTAAACCAGAAGATGTAGGAGTAATGATTAGAACTAACGCTTTTAATGTAGATATTAAAATATTAAATGATGAAGTATATGATTTATATGAAATATATAAGTCGATTACAAATCGCGCAAAATATTCAAGAAATCCTGTTTTATTGTTTAGTGACGCTGGAGCTTTAAACAGAACACTTCGTGATATATTAGATAAAAACACTAGCAGAATGGTATTGAACGATGAGAGTGATTTTAAATATGCAAAAAAAGTTACAGAAAATCGCACTGATATCGATATTAAAGTTGAATTTTATAATGAAAGTAGAACACTGCTTGACTATTATGGCATAGAAAAGGAAATACTAAGTTTGCGCAATCATAGAATTTCTCTAAAATGTGGAGGAAATATTGTGATTGATAAAACTGAAGCAATGTATGTAATAGACATTAATTCTGGTAAAAATGTAAAGAGTCGTTCATTACAAAAGACTGCAAAAAGTACCGACATTGAGGCAGCTGAGGAGATTGCAAGACAAATAAGACTTCGAAATTTAAGTGGAATAATAATAATTGATTTTATCGATATCGAAGATTTAGAAGTAAGGAAAAGTATACTTGCAGTTTTAAAAGATGGTTTTGCTGATGACAAAAATAAAACTGTTATTTATCCTTTTACTGAGCTTAATTTGGTTCAAATTGCAAGGAGAAGGAGAGGAAAGTCTATCTATGAGTTTATAGAGGAGCCTTGCAAATACTGTGGTGGAAAGAGCAGCAGAATTAAACTATCATATATTGAGTTTTTAATTAAAAATGATATTTCTAAAATGACTAAAGAACAAGGATTAAAAGACATATACATTGAAATTGAAGATGTCTATGAAAAAGATATTATGGAGAATATTTTAGAATTTACGAGGCAGATAGGTGCACTTGAGAATAAAGTCTATGTAAATTTCATTCCACACTTAGAAAAATTTAAAGTAGAGTCATTAATTTTTGCAAACCAAATAAGAAATTTAGAGGGATATAAAATATACGGTTAATCATCTCCTTCGCAGCTGTATCATCTCCTTTGGAGCTGTAATCCTTTCAGAGATGGATAATCTCCTTGGTCGCTGCAACGACTTCAGAAGGAAATTTATCCATGTGTAGTTCTCTGGAACAGATAATAATTCTCAATTGCTATCCTCCCACTGAAGTGTAGTTAATTTCCATTTATAGAAGTGGGAGATTTTCCTTCTGAAATGTCGCTAAATAGGCTTTACAAACATATTAATATGTGTTAAAATGTCATTTGTAGACCGCACACGTAAGGTTATAAACATACTTATTTATTTTAAATAAATGGATGTACATAAAGGTATGTACCTGGGATGGCGAGACTGGATCAAGGAGGTGTATTTTATGTACGCAGTTTTAGTTACTGGTGGAAAGCAATATAGAGTTCAAGAAGGAGACGTTTTATTCGTCGAAAAATTGGATGCCGAAGTTGATACAACTGTTGAATTAGACCAAATACTTGCAGTAGGCAAGGAAGAAGGTTTAGTAGTTGGAAAACCTGTAGTTGAAGGAGCTAAAGTTGTTGCTAAGGTATTAGCACAAGGAAAAGCTAAAAAGATTATAGTTTTCAAATTTAAGAGAAAGTTAGATTATAGAAAGAAACAAGGACACAGACAAGCATATACTAAAATTCAGATTGAGAAGATAGAAGCTTAGTTATGGTTAAGGTTAAGTTTGTTCGAAGTTCTGGTAAAATAGTTTCTTTTAAGATAAAAGGTCATGCTCAGCCTAAAGAAAAGCAGTTAGATGTAGATTTAATTTGTAATTCTATTTCGGTTATTTCTCAAACTACAATTATTGGGATTGAGGAAGTATTGAAGATTAAAGCAAAGTATGATATAGATGATGGTTTTTTAAATTTAAATTTAGAAAACCAAACGCTAGAAGATATCGAAAGATGTCAAGTTTTACTTGAAACAATGATGCTTGGACTTAAAAGTATAGAAATTACTTATGGTAAATATATAAAATTAGAAACAGAGGAGGTGTGATGTCATGCTAGTTATGAACCTTCAGTTATTTGCTCATAAAAAAGGAGTAGGTAGCTCAAGAAATGGTAGAGATAGTGAATCTAAGAGACTTGGGGCTAAACGTGCAGATGGACAATTTGTTCTTGCAGGTAATATTTTAGTAAGACAAAGAGGAACAAAAGTTCATCCAGGAAACAATGTTGGAATTGGTGGAGATGATACTCTTTTTGCTAAAATTGATGGAGTTGTAAAATACGAGAGACTTGGAAAAATGAGAAAAAAAGTAAGCATTTATGCAGTTGAAGAAGAAATATCTATCGCTGAATAATTTAAGGCACCCTTAAAGGGTGCTTTTTTAAAATTCTCTTTTGTAGGATACTGGAATTAATAATTACAAAATAAATATAATAAAATTCAATAATGAAATTATGTCAAGTAATATAACTTTGACAGAAGAATTGTAGCAAATAAAAATAGAAATAAATGAATTAAGAATTTATAAGTGTTGTTATGAGAATAATATATCTTATAAATTGTTATTCTAATGAGTTACAATTTGTTTAATAGATTAAAATAGAAAATGTGCTAAGGTAAGGTGAAATATATGTTTATTGATAGAGCCAAAATTTTTGTTAAATCAGGTGACGGTGGAAGTGGAGCTGTTTCATTTAGAAGAGAAAAATATATACCACTCGGTGGACCAGACGGTGGAGATGGCGGAGCCGGTGGAGATGTAATATTTGTAGTTGATGCCAATATGACTACATTACTCGATTTTTCTTACTCAAGAAAATTCGTTGCAAAAGGTGGTGTAGGTGGTTCTGGTTCTAAGTGTTATGGAAAAGATGGAGAAGATTTGTATGTTAAAGTTCCAATGGGTACTATTGTACGTGATCTTGAGACAGACAAAATAATGTGTGATATGTCTCATGATGGCCAGACTTATCGAGTATGTAAAGCTGGACAAGGTGGAAAAGGTAATGTTAAGTTTTGTACACCAACAAGGCAAGCACCAAATTTTGCTGAACCGGGAATGCCAGGAGAAGAACGATGGATTAAGCTTGAACTTAAGCTTTTAGCTGATGTTGGATTACTGGGATTTCCAAATGTTGGAAAGTCAACTTTGCTTTCAGTAGTTTCAAAGGCAAGACCTAAGATTGCTAATTATCACTTCACCACTTTAAAACCTAATTTAGGAGTAGTAAGTGTGAAAGGTATTCAGAGTTTTGTTATGGCAGATATTCCAGGAATAATTGAGGGAGCAGCTGAGGGAGTCGGTCTTGGAATAGGTTTTTTAAGACATATTGAAAGGACTAGAATGCTTATCCACGTAGTTGATATTTCGGGTATTGAAGGTAGAGATCCTGTAGATGACTTTATAAAAATAAATGAGGAACTTAAAAAATACAGTGTTAAACTATGGGATAGACCACAAATAATCGCTGCGAATAAAAGTGATATGGTATTCGATGATGAGGTATTTGAAAATTTCAAGAAAAGATTAAACGCATTGGGATATGACGACAGTAAAATATTTAAAATATCAGCTGTTACAAATCAAGGCGTAGAAGCACTTATGAAGGAAGCAGCTAGAATGCTTACTACTATTCCAGTTACTGAACTAGTAATAAAGGAAGAAGATAAATTCGTAAGAGAACAAAAGAGATTTACCTACACGATTGAAGTGGATGAACAAGGAACTTATGTTGTTGAAGGAAGTTTTGTTGACAGATTGCTTAGTGCTGTTAATATAAATGAACCTGATTCTCTTAAATATTTCCAAAAAGTATTAAAGAATAAGGGAGTATTTAAAGCACTAGTTGAAAAAGGAATTCAAGATGGAGACTTAGTAAGATTAGACAACTTTGAATTTGAATTCTTACAATAAAGTAACTAGGAGGATATTATGATTACAAGTAAGCAAAGAAGTTATTTAAGAAGTATTGGAAATACGTTGCAACCATTATTTCAGGTTGGAAAAGCTGGAATAGAGAAAAATTTTTTAAAACAGATAGAAGAGGCACTAGAATCTAGAGAGATTATAAAAATCAAAATTCTTAATAATAGTGGGATAACTGCGAGAGAAGCATCAGATATAATTTGTACAGCTACAGGTGCAGAAGCAATTCAAACTATTGGTTTTAAATGTGTATTGTATAAAATGTCTTTAAATAATTCTACAATAGAACTACCATAAAAGCATGTAATTTTACATGCTTTTTCTTCTATATAATAGATGAATTGTGCTACTATTTTTTTATATGATTTATTATAATATAAGGAAGGTGTTATAGTGAAGAAGGCCATTTTTGGTGGAACTTTTGATCCGATTCATATAGGTCATATTCATATTGCTTATGAAGCATTGTATAGTTTACATTTAGATAAAATTTTATTCATGCCAGCAGGGAATCCACCAAATAAAATGAATAAAGAAATCACTGATGCTCAAATAAGATATGGTTTGGTTGAAAAAGCGATTGAATGTGAAAGTCATTTTGAAATAAGTAAGTATGAAATAAATAAAAAAGAAAATAGTTATACCTATGAAACTCTTGAACATTTTAACAAATTGCATGAAGATATAGAATGGTATTTTCTAATTGGTGGGGACAGTTTAATGGATTTAGTCAATTGGAAAAATGTAGATAGATTACTAAATAGTTGTAAGCTAGTGGTTTACAATAGGGCAGGATTTACAGTTGAAGAGGTGTTAAAGGAAAAAAAACGTGTAGAGAAAGAATTTAATAGTAAAATAACCTTTTTAAATATGCCGATTATTGATATATCTTCTACTAATATTAGAAAAAGTATAAAAGCCGGTAGAAATATAGAATATCTTCTTCCTAAAGGTGTAGAGAACATTATTGATAAGCTTCATTTGTATAAATAATACAAGAAATTAACCATTATTACTTGTATTGTAGAAATAGGGGGATTTCAATGTGGAATGAAAAAGAAATGCTTGATTATTTAATTAAAAACTTAAAGGCAAGTAGATTGAAACATAGTTTAAGTGTTAGTAAAACTGCAGTTAAACTTGCTGTCAATTATGGCGTTGATATAGACAAAGCAAGAATTGCAGGATTGGTACATGATTGTGTTAAGAATAAGAATGATATGGAGCTTATAAAAATTGCTGTTGATCATAAATTAGAACTTAGTGATGTAGAACTACAAAATCCATCAATATTGCATGGACTTGTGGGAAGTATAGTAGCTAAGGAAGTAATGGAAATTTACGATGAGGATATTTTAAATGCCATTCACTATCATACTACTGGTAGGAAAAATATGAGTATTTTGGAGAAAATAATTTACATTGCAGATTATATTGAACCATTAAGGGTATTTGATGGTGTTGAAGAGTTAAGAAGATTAAGTATGATAGATCTAAATGCAACTATTATAAAATCATTTGACAACACTATAAAATATGTTATAAGTAAAAATGGACTATTACACGTAGATACAATTAACGCAAGAAATTATTTATTAAGCAAAAGTAGTAGGTGATGGTATGAATAATAATAATAATAATAGAAGCAAAAGTAAAAGTAAAAGTAAAAGTAAAAGTAAAAATAAAAGTAAAAGTAAAAGTAAAAATAAAAAGGTAATAAAATATAAAAAAATTGCAACTATAGTGGTTGCCTTTGTTGCGTTAGCTTTTGTAATAATAGTAGGTTACATTTTTTTCTTTTTAGCCAGTTTTAATGATAGCGCAGTAGATTTGTCAAAAAAAGGTGTAGCAACACAGCTAAACCAAGGCAATTTACAGCAGATTAAAAATAATGGTAAATCATGTAACATATTGGTTATGGGTGTGGATGTAGGTACTGCTGGTTCTACAAATCCTAATGATCCTAAGAGAACTGATACAATGATACTTGCACATTACAATGGAACAGATAAGAAAGTAAGCTTAATTTCTATTCCTAGGGATACTCTAATAAAAATAAATGGTAAAAATCAAAAAATAAATGCTGCACATGCTATTGGTGGAGTAACCTATGCAGTTGATGCAGTTCAAAATCTATTAGGAATTACTATTGATTATTATGGCAAAATCAACTATGAAGGGTTTGATAAGGTAATAGATGCTATTGGTGGCGTAAATGTGGACATACTCAGAAAAATGGATTATGATGACCCTACGCAGAATTTAAGCATTCATTTTGAAAAAGGCACAAATGTTCATTTAGATGGTAAAAAGGCTGAGGAATATTTCAGGTGGAGAAAAAATTCTGATGGTAGTGGTCTTGCAAATGGTGATTTAGGGAGAATAGAAAATCAACATATTTTTATAACTAAAGTCATGGAAAAAATAAAAAGACCAATTACAATATTTGAAATTCCACGTATTCTATCAGCAGTAAAAAGCTATGTAGAAACTAATATGGACGCTACAGACATAATTAAGTATGGATTTAAATTTGGTACTTTAAGTAAGGGTAATCTTTCTATGGAGACTGTTCAGGGTGACTTAAAAACTGTAAATGGGGTATCTTATGTAGTTTATAATCAAGCTCAAAATCAAAAGATTATTTCAGAATTAAATGATGGAAGTGCACTTGCGGTTAATAAATCAAAACTTAAAATAAATATATTAAATGGAACTAAAACATCAGGACTTGCTAAAGATTATTCAACATACCTTAAAGCGAAAGGGTACAGCAATATAGTAACAGGAAATGGTAGTGCCGCTAGTAAAACTAAAGTTTTGGTATACAATAGTACTAAAGACATAAAAACAGAACTAGAAAATGATTTTAACTTGGACAATATCGAATTTTTGACTTCAAGTTCACAAACTTATGATGTAGTAGTTACATTAGGTGAAGACTATAAAGCAAAGAATTAGCTAAGATAGTTAACACGTTAAGACTTAAATAACTAATATTTTACAGTAAATAGGGGGAAGTATAAATGGAAAAGAATATTATAAATACAAAAAAGGCACCAGCGGCTTTAGGACCATATTCTCAGGCTGTAAAAGTACAAAATGTAATATATACTTCAGGACAGTTAGCAATAAATGTGGCAACTGGAGAATTTATAAATGATGATATAAAAAAAGCTACAGCACAATCTTTAGAAAATATAAAAGCAATACTTGAAGAAGCCGGATCTACAATGGAGAAAGTTGTAAAAACTTTAGTGTTTTTAAAAGATATGAATGATTTTGAACCTATGAATGAAGTATATTCACAATATTTTAAGACCAATCCTCCAGCTAGATCTTGTGTCCAAGCAGGAAAACTTCCTAAAGATGCATTAGTTGAAATAGAAGTAATTGCTATTGCTTAGTGATAAATTAACATATATAGTAAGAGCAAATATTAAAGATGAAAAAATAAGAGACTATTTAAGGTATTCAGAAAGTTTATCTGGTAGGTTTATAAAAAGTTCGGGGCTCACTGGAAAATTACTTGTAAACAATAAAGTTGTAAAACTAAATCACAGAATAAATTCTGATGATATAATAGAAATAGATATGAAGAGGAATGAGCATCAGAATATTGAACCTGAAAAGATGGATTTAGACATTGCATATGATGATATAGATCTTTTGATTGTAAATAAAAGACCAGGCATAGTAGTTCATCCTACTCGTGGTTATCCAAATGGAACACTTGCAAACGGAGTTTTGTATTATTTTAAAGAGAGAGGCGAAAAATGCATAGTTAGATTAGTAAGTCGCTTAGACATGGATACTTCAGGGCTTATAATAATTGCAAAAAATCAATTCTCACATATGGCATTAGCTAGAGACATGCAGAGCAAAGACATGCAGAGCAAAGACATGCAGAGCAAAGACATATCAAACAAAGATGCGGCGAGTAAAATTTTTGAGAAAAGTTATATGGCAGTTGTTCATGGCAATATGCAAAATAAATCTGGAACCATTGACTTGCCTATTGGAAAGCCTGATGAGGGATGTATAAATAGACAAGTTTGTGATGATGGGCAAAGAAGTATAACTCATTACGAAGTTATTGATTCTTATAAAAATGCTGACTTGGTGAAAGTAACTTTGGAAACTGGTAGAACACATCAAATACGTGTTCATTTTAGTCATATTGGTCATCCGCTTTATGGAGACAGCCTATATGGGTCTAGTGATCCTGATTATATTAATAGGCAGGCACTTCATGCTTATAAACTAATTATTCCACAGCCAAGAACTGGCGAGCAACTCACAATTGAGTCAAAACTTCCAGATGATATTAATGAATTAATTAATAAACTAAAAGCAGAAAGTGGTATATAAAAAGCACAAACTATAAACTAATTAATTAGTTTATAGTTTGCGCTTTTTATATGTTATTTCCTCTTATTTAAATTCTGCAAGAATCTATCTAAATTTTTGTCCTGTCTTCGTTTTCTTCTTTTTAACTTGTTGTAAAATGAAGTTGAACCAATAAAAATCCATAGCGGATTAATTCTGTGTTATGCTTTAATCGTCACAACTAAAACACACAGGAGGATAATCACTATGGAATACCCAAATAATAACACACAATCACGTAAAAATAAACACTTGAACTTGGAAGAACGCGTTATGATAGAAATTCGTCTTAAGGATGGCTTTTCGCCATATAAAATAGCTAAGGAACTTGAACGTCCAATAAATACTATTCTCAATGAAATACATCGTGGTATTACAACTCAAATCAAACAAGGTAAACCAGTTGAGATGTACCTTGCAGATACTGGTGAAGCCATTTACAGAAAGCATCGTCTAAATTCTTGTCGTGCCTTTAAGCGGTTAGAATGCTGTGAATTTATAAATTTTGTAGTGGATATGATTAAAAATTCATCGTGGTCTCCAGATGCTTGTGTGGGTAATTCACTTGAAGCTAAACTGTTTAACCGATCTGAAATAGTCTGCACTAAAACATTGTACAATTATATTGATCTTGGTTTACTTAGCGTTAAAAAC